>NZ_JAVRBR020000147.1:0-185068 GCF_034531165.2 Dendronalium sp. ChiSLP03b
TCCCCTGCCTGACAGGTGTAGGTTTTTTACGTTTTGTTCCTAAAACCCTGGTTTTAGGGTGTAAGGGTGTGGGGGTGTAAGGGTGTAGGGGTAGAAGAAATGATGATTAGAGCGTTAGTTTTACAGTCATTACTCATTGCTTGATTAAAAACCTACACTTGTGAGGCCTCCCCTGCTCCCCCTGCTCACCCAAGCGATTGATTATTTTTTTATTTGGAAGTCCCTAGGATCTTGGGGCAGGACGGCCGTATTTAAAAGTAGCCTTGACCAAAACCAATGCTAAGAATCAGCATTTATCGTTTTATTTACTTTCCGAAACTCAAAGCGAGAGCAATAGCCACTCTATGAACCAACTTTTTACCAGAATTGAAGATTTCTACGCACTGCTCCAAAATGGTATGCAGTTTTAAGTTTTGTCTTACTAGAGTGAACGATAAATTACCCTAGCGATCTAAAATGACACTGGTAATCGGCAAACAAATAAGTTCTGTTTATGGCGCGTCAACGCTCGATTTTTTCATTAATTCTGGTATTATTGGCCACATTTCTCATCAGTTGTGGTGGCCCTAATGTCGCAGTTGCACCTCCAACTTATACAACATCACAACTAGAGAAAATTCAAACATACGTTCCGGAAATTGAGGCTGTGCGCGATCGCGCAGAAGAATTGCAAAACTTAATCCAAAAAAAAGACTGGATATTTGTGAGCAATTTTATACATGGCCCCATCACGGAAGCAAGGTTGAGTATGACTTATGTCATTCCCAATCTTTTGCCCAAAGATCAACCCGCAGCACGTAAAATCACACGGGATTTGTTTAATCACCTAGTTAAAATCAATCAAGCTGCTGTCGATCGCGATTCTCTAGTTGCTTTAAATAACTACGAAGCTGCTTTCGACGACATTGACAAATTCCTGCAACTGGTTCCTGAGACAAGCACTCCAGGAGAAGCAAGCTAGGTACGAGGTAAGATAGACGGAAGTGGATGAGGGAGATGAGGAAGATGTTGCTCCCTTATCTCCCCCTACTTCTTCATCTGGCCTCAAAACAGCAATGAGTCATATAGTTATTATCGGTTGCGGTGTTGTTGGGGCGGCGATCGCTTACGAACTAAGTCAACTTAAAGAACTGAAAATCACAGTTATCGACCGTCAGGCACCTGCAAAAGCTTCTACAGGCGCTGCACTTGGTGTTTTGATGGGCGTAATCAGCCAGAAAGTCAAGGGCAAGGCTTGGCAGATGCGACAAACTAGCATCCAACGCTACGAAACTTTGATTCCAGAATTGGAAGCTTTAACAAATCGCCAAATCCCTTTTAATCGCCAGGGAATTCTCAGCCTTTGCAGTGAAGAAGATAATTTAGCAGCATGGGAAAACTTAGTGGCAATTCGTCACTCGCAGGGCTGGCGGTTAGAAATTTGGGACGCGGCGAAACTTAAAGATATCTGCCCTCAAATAAATAACGAAAAAATTACAGGCGCTGTCTATTCTCCCCAAGACCGCCAACTCGATCCAACTGCCTTGACGTTAGCTTTAGTTGAAGCAGCCCAGCACAAAGGCGTAACTTTCAAATTTGGTGTGACTGTTCTGGGTATGCCAACGCCCGAAAACAACAATCTGGAAGCACCTGCCAAATGTACTTTAGTTGAGACTACAGAGGAAAAAATTGCCGCAGATTGGATTGTAGTTGCCGCTGGACTGGGTTCTACGCCACTGACGACCCAGTTAAACCAGACGGTTAATATCCGTCCTGTGCTGGGGCAAGCGTTGCAACTAAGTTTGGGACATACATTAGGAAATCCCGACTTTCAGCCAGCCATCACTGGTAATGATGTTCATATTGTCCCTGTAGGTGGTGGAGACTACTGGGTAGGTGCAACAGTCGAGTTTCCCGCAAATGGGGATGAAATACCACCAAATCTAGAACTGCTGGAGTCTGTTAGACAACAAGCGATCGCATTTTGCCCAGAGTTAGCCACAGCAAACATTATCCGCACTTGGTCGGGATTACGTCCCCGCCCCGAAGGACGACCAGCACCTATTATCGATCGACTGCCAGGGTTTAGTAATATCCTCCTCGCCACCGGACACTATCGCAACGGCGTTTTACTTGCACCCGCAACAGCTCGTGCAATTCGTGAGATGATTATTCCTGGGAATTCTTAATAAAAAACGTCAGAATTCAGGAGTCAGAATTCAGGAGTCAGAATAGTTAAAGAATCAGGAAAACATTTGATAAATAAATGTGCTAATCATACTGGATTCCTTCTAAATTCTGGCTTCTGACTTCTGGGTACTGAATTGTTACAAAAAACCTTTTTATCTTTGCGCTTTTGCATAAGGCGCTGACATTCAAAACCCAGGAAAATAATAGCGTGTCTTTAACAGAACATAAAATCACAGTAGATTCTCTAGAATGGTTTTATCGGGAATCTTCACCAATTGGCAGAACTGACTTGTTGCCTGTAGTGTTACTACATGGTTTAGTCTCACAAAGTTACAGTTGGCGCAATATTTTACCAGCTTTAGCAAATCAGGGGACAAGAGCGATCGCGCCTGATTGGATAGGCTATGGCTTTTCTCAAATGCCAGAAAAACGAGATTTTGCCTACACTCCCGATGCATTTATTACAGCTTTAGAAGGATTTATTCAAGCATTAGAAATCGAGCGTTTTTCTTTAGTTGTGCAAGGATTTTTAGGCTCTGTAGGGCTACAATATGCCTTGCGTCATCCCGAACAAATTGCCAACATCGCTATTCTTAATACACCAATTTCAACTACTGCCAAATTACCCTGGAAAATCAAACAAATGGGTTTACCTTTAGCAGGTGAAGTGATGACACAAGACCCTCTATTAGTCGATCGAACTCTAGAGGGTGGTAGCCGTTATCGCATAGAAGATAAAGATTTAGATGTTTATCGAAAACCATTTTTGAAAACTTCGGCTGTGGGACGCGCTCTTTTAGCAAGCATTCGCAATTTGCAACTTGAGCAAGCAATGACAGAAATCGAATCTGGCTTCAAACAATGGCAACAGCCAATTCTTATTCAGTGGGGTATGATTGACCCTTGGTTATCTATAGACATAGCACAAAACTTTGCTGATTCTGTGCCAAATGCTGAATTAATAAAACTTAATAACGTCGGGCATTACCCTCAAGAACACTACCACAAAACGATTCTAGAAGACCTTTTGCCCTTTATACGTCGCTCTCAATCCAATTAACTTATAATTTTTAATTCCCTGAAGTCAAAGGATACGGGTAGTTTGAATTTGAACTAAGGAATAATTTATCGGCAAGAATTTGTCAATAAATTACTTACGATTGTCATGCTAATTAACACTTCTTCATTTATCTACAGTATTGGCATTTGTTAGCGCAAGAGGTTTTGCCGTAACCTGATAATGAGAGGACTTGTAGTAATTTAGGCAATTGCTAAGTCAGAACGAATTGATAAAGGCAGGTTACGATTCATGGCTTATTCCTGGTTTAAAGCGTTTCATATTATCGGGATTGTAGTTTGGTTTGCTGGGTTATTCTACTTGGTACGTCTTTTTATCTATCATATTGAAGCTGACCAAGAACCCGAACCAGCACGCACGATACTGAAGAATCAGTATCAGATTATGGAAAAACGCCTCTACCGTATCATCACTACCCCAGGAATGTTGGTGACAGTAGCAATGGCAATCGGTTTACTAACTACTGAACCGGATGTTTTAAAAGAGGGTTGGTTACACGTCAAACTCTTATTTGTTGCCCTTTTACTTGCTTATCATCATTATTGCGGTCGTCTGATGAAGCAGTTAGCAGCAGATGAATGTCGCTGGAATAGTCAGCAGATGCGTGCCTTAAATGAAGCACCCACAGTGATGTTGATGGTAATTGTGTTGCTGGCTGTGTTCAAAAATAATCTACCTACAGACATTACTGCTTGGTTAATTTTCGGCTCGATTATTCTGATGGCGGTAACTATTCAGCTTTATGCTAAAAAACGCAAGCGCGATAAAGAGAAGCTAACAGCACAGATAGGACAACCCCAACAACAAAGTTAGACAAGATTACCTGAGATATCCTACATTAAGAAATGTTGAAAAATAAATCTTATATCTCAGGCGTAAATATGTCCAGTAAACCAGTCCAATACAGTACTGAACCCTATTGAGTTATATCCAAGCCGATTCTGGGGGATGTAAGCAAAAAGAACAGAGCTTGTTTGTCATCTAAATCATGAGAGACAATAGGTATTTCCCCTAATTCAACCTCACGCGCACCCATAGTCGTCCTTCACCAGCTACTAGATCGTACCCCCCATCATGCAGTGGACGAAACAAAACTGGTTCCAAAATGCTATGCTCTGTGATTGACTGCACTAATTGGGACAGCTTTTCTGGGTCGAAGTAGCGACGTCTTTGTTTGAACTGTTCTTGCTCGGTCAGGACTTAATGCCCATTAGGCTTGCACTGTCCCTTCAGGCAGAACTTGAGATTTTACATGATCATGTTTTGCTCTCTCTCAAGTTAGGCAAACAAGCTTGTGGATACAAGGGAGATTGTTGGAGTCGGTGGGGAAGGTGACTTGCCCGTCTCTCCTACAGAACCGTGCATGAAACTTTCGCCTCACACGGCTCCTCAAGCTTATCCCCTATCTGTCTAGTTTCCTCTCTCTACCTTGCACCACTTCGTCGTGCTGCACGCTCCTCATTCTTGTGTATCTTTCTACGTCTGAATCGATGAATTGGGTGTTAGTCTTCATAAGATGTAAAAGCAGCTTCTGATATACTGCGCTTTTGTCTTCCTTCAGCTTGCCACTAAAATACTGGTCTAAACTTTCTTCAGTGTTACTATCCTTTGAGCGCTTGTTTATCATAGATGTCATATATACAGCCATATTCAAGCCCAATCCCCCTGCCGCAGTTGGGAGACCTAAGTTTGTTTGACCAAAGAAGGCCATAACAATACCAAAAGTATTGATAATTGCGCCTAGTACAGCAAGTTTTCCTAATAAGCCGAATAAACTTATTTTAGGTCTGTATGAGCTTTGATTTTCTTTTCTTTCTGCTATTTCAGAAAGAAGTATAATCTTATATATAAAATTATCTAAACTTAAAAGTTTATTTCTATATAAAGGATGAGCATTTTCATATGATTTATCACTATCAATAATATAAACAAGAGCATCTTGTTCGAGATTTTTAAAGCAAAAGGTATAGGTATGCAATTGCGGAACAATAACTAAATGAACAGGAAAACCAAAATTACCTATTTGATCGCGTAAGTGATTAATACTCTCATCAATTTTTCTAGCTAAATCTGATACAAATAACTCAGTTAAATAAGAATCATTTTCTGATTCTCCAACATGCACACGAGCAAAAGCTATTGCTTCACCCCTGAACTTGATTTGAAAATGCAAGTTACCTGTTTCCTTCACAAATTTTTTAAAAATACTATCAGTATTTTCATTCGCAGATTTCTTTAAAAACTTATTATAAGTATTAGTGCTTTTTTTGTTGGATGTAAAAAAAGATATAAGTTCTTCAACTGGCTGAGTTATCCAGATTTTAAAATTCTCACTAATCTTAATTTCTTCCTCCTTTAACTGGATATACTTGCTACTCTCTTCTTTAAGAATTTCAAGAGTCAGTTGTTTAATTTGAGTAGACAATTGGGTAGGTAAAGCCCTGTTATAATACTCTAGATTGTTTATGTCAAACATAATTTCCAGAACTCCTACTTAGTTTCAAATTGCCAAGTGTACTTCCAAATCAAGTCTTGATTATCGGAGTAGTGAGATAAAGTTTTATACCTAAGAAAACCAGACCCTTTTTGACTAGATGGGTCATTGACGCGAACAAACTCTTCCTTATTCGATATTTCATAACCTCTTATAATAACAACGTGTCCATTTTTCCTACTATCCATATAGCCAATTTGGATTGGTCTCAAGTGATCTATTTCCTTTCTAATATCTGAAAATGTAAGCTTACTGTCATCAGAATTTTCACTAGTTCTTAAAGTGCAGGTTATATTATATTTATTATATAAATATGTAAAATCATCTAATTGACACCAGTAGTTACAATCTTCTCCTTTTATATGAGAGCTACAACACTTAGGCCCAAATATTTTACGAAAAAATCCGTTAATAGGATTACGGTCATATAATAAATGTACCAATTCACACTGACGAGTAATTCTTTGTGTATTGTTATCAACATCTCCTCTATTGAAGGAATTACTCAAATAATTTACAATCATCAAGATACACGCTGCCCAGCACCATCGTTCTTTCTCTTGGTTCATTAGCTTTATAGGTAAATTATTGTTATTTCTACTACTTGGATTAGCTGTGCTTGACATCGCGGGTCTAATTATTGCTTTCAATTCATTTTTGGCTTTTTCCGGATTTAAATTACTAGTTACTTTACTTCGGTGTCGGTACTCCTACTACAGCCCCAAATATTACGAGGCTATTAAAAAGAGCGATCAAAATCCCTAAAAACCACTGGTCATAACGCGGAGATGGCTTTTCTTCCTTTAAATTAGAAATAGCTATCACAAGACCAAACAGAATACAAAACAGAAAGGGTATCCATTTACTGTTTGCCCACGAAATCGGAAGTTGCTGCAAAGATAACCATGCACCTTTTACTAATAAAACTAAACCTGGAAAGGTTAATGATTTAACGTTCGTAAAGATTGGTACTTTATCTTCAGTAAGTTGTTCCTCAAGAGGGTTTTTCTGCCCAAACCTTGGTTTTAACGAGATCATGGTTAGTTTTGCTAGCCAGTTTGTCATGTTGTTATGTGGTAAATACTTATAGTATGTAAAAAAATACTAGCACGTAGTATACTAGTGAAAATCTCTAATAAGTTGCGTTTTTTTAATTTATTAGGATAAAAATAGCCTAAAAGGAGGAAGTAAATACTATCTGATTGCACAATCGGCAGAAATCTAATGGATTCACCTGGTTCAATTACTAAGAGGCTATATCTAAAGAAATGTAAAGAGTAAAAATTAAGCGTTAGCATTCTAGGAGGATAGAGAAGAGATTAATTAATGATGTCAAAAACATGACACAAAAGGCGTATTCATAAAACATAAGTGATGTAGAATGGGAAATCATAAAACCGTTGTTACCACAAGCACAACACATAGGTCGTCCGCGAGAAGTGGATTTGCGCGAGATAGTGAATGGAATTTTTTATGTTTTGCATGAGGGATGTACGTAGCGAGGTTTCCCACATGATTTACCACTACAGCAAACAACCTATAACTATTTTCGGCTTTTTAGCTCCTAAATCCTTTTTAATATGTAATAAAATTTGACAAAAGAATGCGATTTACAATCCAAAATCTCAAATAGTATTTTTTGTGAAAAAAAATCTCCTGCTGTTATCTAGCAGCGAGGAGATTATAGAGTTAAAGTTCGTCAGGTGATCGGAATAGTTATTTATTTAATATTTATAGTAGCTAGCTTAATTCCTCCATTAGATAGAGAAATAGCTGGACATAATCCTCAAGTAGTATCCAATAAAAAAAACTCTTGCCTGTGAACAGCAAGAGTGTAGTGGTATGGTGTGAGGAGCAAACTGAATGTTTACTTAAATTCAATGTAACAACGGAATATGACATATTTGTCACAATGATATGAAAATTATGCGATCGCCTTCAAAAACCCAGCAGCCCCAGTTTGGTAAGAGAATCAAAGCATTTTTTCTAGGAACTGCTTAGCGCGATCGCACCGAGGATTGCGGAAAAACTCGCTAGGTGTAGTATCTTCTGCTAAACTCCCTTGGTCGAGGAACATAATCCGACTAGCGACTTCTCTAGCAAATCCCATTTCGTGGGTAACGATGGCCATCGTGATTCCAGTTTGTGCCAAAGCTTTCATCACCTCCAGCACATCCTTCACCATTTCCGGGTCTAAGGCAGAGGTGGGTTCGTCGAATAAAATCATCTCTGGTTCCATCGCTAACGCGCGTGCGATCGCTACCCGCTGTTTCTGTCCCCCCGATAATTTAGATGGATAGACATCTGCTTTTTCCTCCAAACCCACCTTAGCTAGTAACTCCAATCCCTTAGTTTGTGCTTGCTGCTTGCTTAACCCTCTTACCTTGATAGGTGCATAGGTGACATTTTGCAGCACACTCATGTGGGGAAACAAATTAAAGTGTTGAAATACCATTACCAAACGTTGGCGAACTTTGGCGATATTAACCTTCGGCTGAGTAATTTCTTGTTCGTGAAAGTAAATCCGTCCTGTGGTTGGGCGTTCTAGCAAGTTCATGCATCGCAGAAAGGTAGACTTACCCGAACCAGAAGGCCCCAAAATAGCAACGACTTCCCCCCGTTCGATTTGTGTGGAAATATCTTTGAGTACATCGAGTTTGCCAAAGGATTTACACAAAAATTCTGTGCGAATGACTGCATTACTCACTTTGCCTCAACCTCCTTTCTAAAGCAGATGCGCCAAAAGTCAGACCCATAACCAGAACGTAGTAAATTAAACCTGCAAATAACAAAGGTTCAAAATAAATATATTTATTTGCACCAACAATTTGGGCACTGCGTAAAATTTCGACTACACCGATGGTTGATACCAAAGCAGAATCTTTCAGTAGTCCAATGGTTTCATTAACTAAGGCGGGAAGAATGTTCTTCAATGCTTGGGGTAAAATAACATCCCACATCATCAACCGATAAGGCACACCCATAGACATCGCCGCTTCAGCTTGTCCTTTATCTACCGCTTGAATTCCACCCCGGATAGTTTCTGACATATAAGCCCCAGAATTGAGTGTAAAAGTTAGCACTCCTGCTTCTAAAGCCGAGATATCATAGCCTGTTAGCTGGGGCGTGGCGTAATAAACCAAAGCCAACTGTAAAAGCAGAGGTGTACCTCGGAATACGGAGGTATAGGCATTTGCAATCCAAGTAAGCGGCTTGATACCAATAATCTTTAACAGGGAAAGTACAGTTCCCCAAATTAACCCCAAAAATACGGATAATAGAGTGAACAATAAAGTTATAGGTATGCCCTTAAGAATAAAGGGAATATCTGGAAAGATTCTAGTGAAGTCGAGATTCAGTCCGCCTTTAGCAGGAGGTGAAGATGCAGCAGTGGTGGTGTTCGTAGAAAACCACTTGGTTGCTAGTTTTTCTAATTCACCCTTGTCTTTCATTTGTTGAAGGACTTTGTTAAAAGGTTCAACCAAGGAAGAATTTTTAGGAAAAGCGATCGCTGAGCCACTTTGCTCTTCTGAGGGAATCGCATTAAACTCTAAGTCTGGGTTAGCTTGGGCAAATCCCTTAGCTACAGTATCCTCAACAATTGCTGCATCAATTCGTCCAGATTTCATTTCCTGAATTATTTCTGGAACTTTGTTGAGTTGCTTGAGTTGCACGCCCGTCACTTTTTCGGCGATTTTCTTCGCATTTTGCTCTTGGATAGTTCCTAGTTGCACCCCGACCTTTTTCCCTGAAAGGTCTTTTGGCTGCTTTAGATTGCTACCTTTAGGAGCGACAATCGTATCTTTCGCTTCGTAATAGATAATTGAAAAATCAACATTTTTTTTGCGTTCTGGAGTGGGAGTCATCCCAGCCATCACAAAATCTGCGCGATTTGCCTGGAGTGCTGGAATTAATCCATTGAAATCAGACTCCATCACCTTCAGTTTGAACCCTAGTTGTTTCGCAAGGGTATTAGCAATATCAATATCAAAGCCAACTATTTGGCGATCGCCTCCTTTGGTGTCATAAAATTCGTAGGGAGGATAATCTGGCGAAGTAATCATTGTCAGGGTATCTTTGCCTACAGAAGTTGCTTGTAGGGGATTGCTACGATCGCCTGTAATCATACTGATTGCCACCATAGCAGCAAACAGGATTGTCAATAGCCATACTCTTCGTTTCTTCATTGACTTATTGATTATGCGATGCACCCTTAATATTGGAATAATTTTGGGAACTATATCACTGTAACTTTTGATTCTTTTTTCCGGAAACAGCCAAAAGCAAGCTGTATAGGGATATATACTGAACCCTCTATACAGAAAATGGGGCATTACATCTATGAAGCCCCGAATGCAAGAACAACTCTCTCCAAGCCGTTCCAGATATCTCTAGAGCGGCTTTTGCCTTTTATGGTTAATTCGTAATTAAATCTTAAACTTTACTGGGCAAATAAATTTACAAAATAACCTGAATGTTCTGTTGGCAACTGAAGTTCAGAGTTGAACCACCAACTCCGATCTGCCAATATGAAACGTGCCAAACTAGAAGAATTTCGGATTCCATAAAAATAAATAAAATCCCTAGACACAATTTTCTTAACATGAATTGATAAGAGAATGGGTCTAGAGATGTATTCTAAAGTAGTTACTTGATTATGAATGAGTACAAATTACTAAAGAACTAACTCAAGAATCAATTCAAAAGCTTAAGGTGATATCTAGCGAAGTAAATAAATCTGCGATCGCTTTTACTAAAACCTTCATAAAGCAATGCTTTCAGCAATTAACACCATAATTAATGCCTCTTGGCAAACAGCGCAATAGCGATCGCAAGCTTGAGGCGATCGCATTATTCATACTTCAATTATGTAACGCCAATAATTTTGAAGTTTTTAAGACTATGGTGTTTTAGGATATTTATTTATTTGAAAGTCTCTTGCCCAGCACATTCAATTCTGTATAAATTCTATGACAATCTACTTCTACAGTACTCGTGAAGAATATGGCTGTTTCTCCAACTTTTCGCCCCACGGCTTCGAGTTGGATAATTTATATTGGTATACTAGCGAACATTATTTTCAAGCACAAAAGTTCGTAGGGACGTTTCATGTAGAACAAATCCGTCTGGTAAAAAGCCCTAAAGATGTAGCAAGAATGGGGCGTGAAAGAAGCCGTCCTCTGCGTCCAGATTGGGAGCAAGTGAAAGACGACATTATGCGGAAAGCTGTGCTACGCAAATTTGAAACCCATGCAGATATTAGGGAAATTTTACTCTCTACAGGTGATGAAGAAATTGTTGAAAATTCACCTATTGATTATTACTGGGGTTGTGGAGCCGATGGTAGTGGTAAAAATCGTTTGGGAATTATTTTAATAGAAGTCCGAGAGATACTCCGCCAAGCTGATGGTGCAGAGATTGGGAATAGTACTGTAAAATAGTATGGTTACAGTGAATGTTTACTCTTGTAGATGCCTAAAATAGGTAATTAAGGGAAAGCAGTCTAAAGGCGTGAAATTAATCTTCATAGCAGCAGTTTTTAGTAGTGCGTTACCTTGCAATAGTGTTTTGCAACACTTAACTTTTAAAGGAACGCTCACCTAGACTTACGGTAAGTAGATTTTTACACTGCTTGAAAGTAGCAGTTTCCCATAGGAGTCAATCAATTATGTCTCTATCAAAAAAGATCGAGAAGTATTGCAAATGGTTTTGGGATGAATCTCTTGGTGGTGAATATGATGCTTGGGGTACTAGTACCTACTTTATGGAAGTGAGTGCTGATTTGTTTCCCGTAAGACAAATAGAGGTCTATGAAAATGGGAATGTATTGTTTTATGATGGCAACCACGTGGCAGATAATTTTGGAATGTTATGCGATAAACCCTTAGTTGAAGAGGACATCCGAGAATTTGGAATTAGCAAAGCGGAATTTGACCAAGTGTGGAATACACGAACACCAATGAATATGATGAAGCAGGCTGGCTGAAGAGTGTTGTTATTTGTGAGTTGTCAGTTGTTAGTTGTTCGCGCGAAAATCACACAACAAGGGCATAAAAAAGTTGCTTCCTTACTACGTACTCACTATTTTCAAGACAGCTAATCACGAGAAAAACACACAACAAGGACATAAAAATGTCTTTACTTTAAACCCTTACACCCCTACACCCATTTTCAAGTTAGTTTGTCCCCACCTAACTATCTTTGGTCGTCATCGATAGTCCAATTTCGTTCAGCCGTCCAATGGCGATCGCTTGATTGATAAACTTTCACCCCAACTAAACCAACAGTGGAAATTAACTGATTCACCTCATCTAGTGTGAGTGCGGCGTGGAGAGAATCACGAAATAATTTTTTCTGCTGAGCATCATATGCATTACCAAGACTTTCAACCAAGGCGTTCATTGTCACTTCATCAATTGGTCGAAATAAATCGCGGATGAAAATACCGCTGTTTGGTTTAGTAACGCGCTTCAATTCGCTAAAAAACGGCAATGGATCGGGTAAGTGGTGGATGAGGCTATTCGATATCGCCATATCAAATACTCCATCTTCATAAGGTAAGTGTTTGGCATCTACCAATTCCAGCCGAATTTGCTTTTGCAAACCAGCTTGTTCAAAATGTTGTGCAGCAATTTGCAGCATATTTTGAGCTAAATCAATAGCAATAAATTGCCATTGGGGACGCATTTGACACATCAAAACGGGAATGCGACCAGGGCCAGTACCAGCATCTAACACTAGACCTTGTGCTGGCGGGCCGAGGGCGATCGCTTCTTGAGCAAAAGCAGTATTTACCTCAGTGAAGTCCATCGCATCATACTCAATGGCTTCTTCCCAGCTATCCATAACTTCTGGTTCCAGCAGTCTTTGCATTGCCGATCTCTTTATCAATTCACTCATGAATCAACACTAGCAGGGGAATCATTCTTCATGAAAGATGGACTCTAGTTTTGGGAACACTAAATCTATCAATTATCAGCAAACGTAACAGGAATTGGTCGATGTCGAACGGTGAATCGAACCACAGAATCAAAAATACATTTCCCGTGCAACTACCTGCAACATACCTGAAGCAAATCAGGCGCAACACAATTACCCATGAATTTGACCAAAGTTCGCCAGAAGATGAGCTGCTTCCACAGGAAGATGACGAGCAATTATCGGAAGCATCCAAGCTACTGCGACTGGGAGTTCAACAGCAGCAAGCTGGTGAATTAATTGCTGCGTTGAAGTCGTTACAACAATCCCTAGAAATGTTTAGGGCGCTTGGGGATGTACAACAACAAGAGCAAGCACTTTCTTTTTTAGCACTGGTTGCTTACGCCTCTGGGGATTACAAGGGTGTGATTTTTTACTCCCAGCAGTGTCTAGCCTTGGAAAAGACTACTCCAGATTTACTAGTGCAGATGCAAGCACTTTCTCACTTGGGTAATGCTTACCGTCACCTAAACGACCATAACAAAGCAATAGAGTATTTAGAAGAGTGCTTGATAATAACGCAGAAATTGCAAGACAGGCGCAGTCAAGTTGCTGCATTGAATAATCTGGGATTGGTGTATAAAGCTTCGGGCAACTTTGTACGGGCAATTGCGTATCAAGAGCAAAGCTTAGAAATTGTCCGAGAACTGCAAGATAACTGGGGCATAGAACAAGTACTCAAAAATCTAGGTAATGCTTGGTATGCTTTGGACAATTACCCAAAAGCGATCGCTTACTACGAGCAGTGTGTCAAAGTAGCACGCACCCTCAACAATCCTCGCAGTGCTTCGCAAGTGCTGAAGAATTTAGGTAATGCTTGTTATGCGATCGGCGATTATGCCAAAGCCATTATTTATTATGAGGAGCGTTTACAACTCGCCAGAGAACTGAAAGACAAGCGTAGTGAAGAACAGTCTCTCGGCAGTTTAGGGGTTGCTTGTGAAGCTTTAGGTGACTATACCAAAGCAATTAAATACTATGAAGAACGCTTACTATTAGCTAGAACTATTAAAGACCACCGCATTGAAGAACAAGCCCTTGCGAGTCTCAAAGTCGCTTGCTACGCTTTGGGCGATTACGCTAAAGCCATGCAATATCAGCAGGGAACATCTACAAATAGTTAGAAATACTTGAGAACAAAAGGAGGAAATATACAGTAGCTGTAACAAAATTGCTTTGATAATAACTAAATTTTAGTTCAAATTCACTGATATAATAAAACTTATGCCCATATTCAGTATTCAGCAAACAAGAAATATGGCTTTTAACAGCTGGTGCTGAACCCAACATTACAATTTTCATGAGCAGTGAAATCCAACTCAGCCTCTTTGATGACTCGAATCCTAACCAAAAAGAGCTGATTCCCACAGACGCTAAAATTCCTATACTTCATGGAACTTACGCCAACATGACCGAGTTGGCACAGCATTGCAATCAGTGCCACCGCTGTGAATTAGGAGACACTCGTACTCATGCAGTTGTCGGTCGGGGTAATCTCCAAGCACTAATCATGATTGTTGGCGAAGCACCAGGTCAAAACGAAGATGAAACAGGTTTACCATTTGTAGGTAAATCAGGGCAGCTGCTAGAGAAAATTTTGGCATCTGTGAACCTGAGTACAGAAACCGATGTATACATTGCTAACATCAACAAATGCCGTCCACCCAATAACCGTGTTCCTACTACTGACGAAATGACGGCTTGTAAACCCTACTTGTCAGAGCAAATTCGCCTAGTCGATCCGAAAATTATTCTGTTAACGGGTGCAACTGCTCTCAAAGGTCTAACTGGTGATAAACGGGCGATTACTAAAATTCGCGGTCAGTGGATAGAGTGGGAAGGGCGTTTATGTATGCCGATTTTCCATCCTTCCTACTTGCTGCGTAACCCTTCTAAGGAAAAAGGCAGTCCTAAATGGTTGATGTGGCAAGATATACAGGCAGTGCGTGCCAAGTTTGATGAAATTCAAAACAAATAGAGAGGAGGTATAACATAGTGCAAACTGATGATAGTTTAAAGCAAAGGCTAGTTGAAAAAATTAGTCGAATGCCTCCCGAACAAATTTTGTTAGTTGAACACTTTGTAGACTCTTTAATCAATCATTCAAAGTAATACATGGGCTTATTGGAATAAATTATCTAATATAGATTATCCATCTTTTAAGTGTCTAAATGGTATTGATTCTAATACAAAACGATGGGAATTATGTCTTAATAAGTCAATACATGAACTTAATGAAGCAATTTATGAAATTAGAGAATTACCTTTAATGTATGTAGATGAAGATTTATTATCATTTTCTTCTTATTTAATGGAGTATTTTTCTCAAGGAATTGTAAAATTTAGAAATTTACAAATTTATATAGATAGTATAAGTTATATAGATCCTCTTAATTTAGCATATGCTTTTCTACATGGAATTACTTTAAACTTGCCTGCTATAAATGATATTCATAATAAACATGAATCAAAAGAATTGGAAAGGTCTGAGTTGATTTCAGAACTAATTAACTGGTCAAACAAATCTTCAGAAATACAGATAACAGAACAAAAGATTCGTAAAACTCTTTCGCAAAGATACGGTAAAGAATTCTTTGCTTTCTGGTAATCTGTTTTTATTTCTGGATTTTAGAATAGAAAAGCTTACGTAGTAGCGGTGGAATTATTAGCACATAAAAAATAATTAATGAAGAAAGAAATGCTTAACTGAACTGTATTGGATTTTAACTTCTTAAATTTGTAGTAGGCATACGTACACTTCCCGCCTGACAATCCCGCAACCAAGCTTTAACTCCTTGGGCAATATTACCATTACTGCTATCTCGTGGGGGCGATGGTGGTTCTTGTTTTGGATAAGAATCAGTTTGAGTAAACATCATCACCAATCGCCAACCATTTTTAGTTTTCGTCAACAACAGCCAGTGAAATTCTTGTAATTCCACTGCTTTTTGATTGATATACTGCCGTTCTAAGGTAGTAAAAAAAACTTGCTCTACTCCTGTGGCAGCACTTTTTTGCCCATCTGCGGTATATCCTCCTGGGTTAAGGGGCAAGGGCTGAAATTCAGGTTTTCCTGCCAGCAGCATATAGCTATAAACTTCACTGCTTCTGCTGCGACGGCGGGCACGTTGACTAGCACGATTGGCATAGCTAGGTAAATCACGCAATAGCTGAGTAGTTAATACTTCTAAACTTTGCTCAGAACAAGAAGACTTCACCTCCTTTACAGCCGGAGAGGAGATGAGGTTCTGCGAGAATGCTGAGTTATTGGTACTTATGATGACAAACCAGAAACTGCAAGCTAAAATCCACAATCCATAATTTTTCTTCCTGACTCCTGGCTTGAAAGTGGGTGTAGGGGTGTAAGGGTGTAGGGGTGTAAGGGAAAACCAGATTTTCATGCCACCGTGGTTAACTCTTCAGAAATCCTCTTCCAAGCTAAGTTAGGCTCAGCAGCAGCGGTGATAGGACGACCAATCACTAAGTAATCGGCACCAGCTTGGATAGCTTGTACTGGGGTGAGCGATCGCTTTTGATCTACTTTATCTGCCCAAGTTGGTCGTACCCCCGGACAAACTAGGAGAAAATCATTTCCACAAGTTTGCCGCAGCTGTAATACCTCTTGGGGCGAACAAACTGCCCCATCTAATCCAACTTCTTGAGCCATCAGTGCCATTTCTAGGATGTATTCTGGCAACTCTAAGGGAATTTTTAAATCAAAAGCTAGTTGTCTAGAAGAAATACTTGTCAGCAAGGTAATCGCAATTAATTTAGGTGGTTCTACACCTGTTTGTGATGCGCCTACCTGTACCGCCTCAGTGGCAGCTTTCAACGCATCTCTGCCAGCAGTAGCATGAATGGTCAGCAAATCTACTCCATACCTAGCCGCAGCCCGACAAGCACCAGCAACAGTATTGGGTATATCGTCAAACTTTAAATCTAAGAAAATGCGCTTTTGCCGCGACTTGAGTAGTTCCAGAATTGTTGGCCCGGAACTAGTAAACAATTCTAAACCGACTTTCCAGAAACCTACTTGCGGCAGCCGATCGACAAGGGCGATCGCACTTTCCACATCCGGCACATCCAAAGCTACAATAATTTGTTGTTCTGCGTTCATTGAAAGTTTTCTACTCCCCATTTAAGGTATCAGTCGGACAAACTTATTTTTACCAACTTGCAAAACTTTACCGTGCAATTCACTAGGCTGCTGGAAAGTGGTATCGACATTGGTGATGCGATCGCCATCTAAGCGTACTCCACCCTCTTGAATTTTCCGCTTGCCTTCGCCAGTACTTTTACACAAAGCAGTAGCACCGAGAATATAAGCTAACTTGGCGGGAAACTGTGACACCCCAGCTAAAGAGAATTCTGGCACTGCACCTTCTTTGCCGCCGGTTTTCGCTGCTTCTTTGGCTTCATTAGCTGCTTGCTCGCCGTGGTATTGTCTGACTACTTCCCATGCTAGAAGTGTTTGGCGATCGCGGGGATTTTCTGGCAGTTTGTCTAAAGGTAAATCCGTCAGCAGTTCAAAATACTGTTCTAGTTGATTATCTGGAACTCCTTGTAACTTCTGATATTTTTGTGCTGGGTGTTCCGACAAGCCCACATAATTACCTAAAGACTTAGACATTTTTTGCACGCCATCTGTACCAATCAAAATAGGCAACAGCAACCCAAATTGGGGCTTTTGCCCAAAATAACGTTGCAAATCTCTTCCCACAGCAATGTTAAACTTCTGATCGGTTCCCCCTAATTCCACGTCTGCCTCAACAGCAACAGAATCATAGCCTTGCATTAATGGATATAGGAACTCATGAATAAAAATTGGATTCTCTTTTTTATAACGTTCGGCAAATCCCTCCTTGGCTAGCATCTGCCCCACCGTCATAGTAGAGAGTAACTCCACAATTTTACCTAAATCAAGTCGGGAGAGCCATTCGGAGTTATAACGTACCTCTAGCCTGCTTGGTGTGTCAAAATCCAAGATAGGACGTACTTGATCGAGGTAAGTCTGGGCATTCTGCGCTACTTCTGCTTCTGTCAGCTGGCGACGCACCTCAGATTTACCCGTAGGATCGCCAATGCGAGCCGTAAAATCACCAATAATTAGCACCGCTGTATGACCAGCATCTTGAAACGCTCGCAGTTTTCGTACTGGTATGCTATGACCAAGATGAATATCAGCACCTGTAGGGTCAATTCCCAATTTGATCCTCAAAGGTCGGTTTGTAGTTTCTAAGCGTTTCTCTAAACTTTCAGTTTCACTGTCAGCATCAGTTGGTTGTGGGAAAATTTCTACTATCCCACGATGCAGCCAAGAAAATTGCGTCATACTAGTAGATTCGCTATTAACTACGTTTTTTACGTTAGAAGTTAGGTTGGTTATATTCACTGGCAACTTGTCCGTTCTCTCATCTGCCAAACTAATATAATTGCAAAAAATTAACCACCATACTTCATTCAATGAATTACATTTATATTTACTAGTGAGGAAGTGAGATCGCCGTGTCGTCTTCTAGGACTTTTGAAAATAAGCAGCCACAACGTCGGGCTTCATCGGGTTTTGATTTTTTGAAAGGAGTAGGTCAGGTAACTGGCGGTACTCTGTTATCAATCACGATGTTGACAAGCTCTATTGTAGCTGGAGGGCTAGTTGGTTTAGCTATCAGTTTCCGCAATTTGCCGGATGTAAGACAGCTACGTAACTTTTTGCCGTCGGAAACGACTTATATCTATGACATCAAAGGCAAACTGTTAACAAGTGTCCACGGAGAAGCTAACCGGGAAGTCGTACCTCTAGATAGAATTTCTCCAAATCTGAAACGGGCGGTATTAGCCAGCGAAGATAGTCATTTTTACTCTCACCATGGTATTAACCCCACTGGCGTTGGACGTGCTTTGGTAGTCAACGCGGTAGCAGGTGGTGTGCGGGAAGGTGGTTCTACCATCACCATGCAGTTGGTAAAAAACCTGTTTTTGTCTCAAAAACGTGCCTTTACCCGGAAGTTAGCTGAGGGTGTGCTGGCAATTCGTTTAGAGCAAATTCTCAGCAAAGACCAAATTTTAGAAATGTACCTCAATCAAGTTTATTGGGGTCATAACAACTATGGCGTTCAAACGGCGGCACGCAGTTACTTTGACAAAGCAGCAGAGACTTTAACCCTGGGCGAGTCAGCAATGATGGCGGGTTTAATCCAAGCGCCAGAGGAATTCAGTCCTTTTGTGAGCATGAAGCTGGCAAAACAGAAACAAAAGGAAGTACTGGGGCGAATGCTGGAATTGAATTGGATTAGCCAGCAAGAGTATGATGATGCTCTTAAGCAAGAAATCAAGCTTGGTAGAATTAGATCGTTTCAAGGTAGTGCCCTACCTTATGTCACCAATACCGTAGCACAGGAGCTGCGTAAGAAGTTTGGGGGTGAAGCCCTTACTAAAGGTGGGATGCGGGTGCAAACTACAGTTGATGCTGAATTCCAAAAAATGGCAGAACAAACTGTAGTTAAGTGGCACAAAACATTACTAAGTCAAGGATTATATAAAAATCAAATTGCCTTAGTGGCAATCGATCCGCGCACGCATTTTGTCAAAGCACTGGTGGGTGGCGTAGATCCCAAAGTCAGCGAATTCAACCGTGCAACCCAAGCTCAGCGGCAACCTGGATCTTCTTTTAAACCATTTGTATACTATACTGGCTTTGCCACTGGTAAGTTTGCCCCAGATTCAACGGTGGTAGATGCCCCAGTCAGCTATCGAGATGGTAATGGTTGGTACTTTCCGAGAAATTATGATGGTGGATTTAGTGGTGCGATGTCAATTCGTACTGCCCTAGCGCAATCGCGTAACATTCCCGTGATCAAGGTTGGCAAAGCTGTGGGAATGAATAGAGTCATAGAAACCTGCCGTACCTTGGGAATTATGAGTCCTATGGAACCTGTGACTTCTTTGCCTCTAGGCGCTATCGGTGTCACACCCTTGGAAATGGCTAGCGCTTATGCTACCTTTGCTAATTATGGTTGGCAGTCGCCCCCAACTATTATCACCCGTGTCACGGATAGTAGTGGCAATGTGTTGCTAGATAATACACCCAAGCCCCAGCTAGTTCTCGATCCTTGGGCATCAGCAGCAATTATTGATGTGATGCAAACAGTAGTTAGTAGTGGTACTGGCAAAGGTGCTGCTCTAGACCGACCAGTAGCTGGGAAGACGGGAACAACTTCTTCAGAAAAGGATATTTGGTTCGTGGGTACTGTGCCGCAGTTAACAACAGCTGTTTGGGTAGGTAGGGACGATAATAGACAATTGGCTAGTGGTGCTACAGGTGGCGGTATGGTTGCTCCCGTCTGGCGCGATTTTATGCAGAAAGCACTCAAGGGTGTCCCTGTGGAAAAATTTAAGTCACCTTCCAAGTTTCCCCGACCCAAGTCAAATTAGAGGTATTAGGGATTAGGGATTGGGAATTATTCCAGCACCCAGTCCCTTTCAAGGCTGGTTTTCTAGCTCAGTTTTCATCCTTTGCAGGGTTAAATGCATTTGGTCAAACATCTGTTGCGGAGTCACACCAAACTGACCAAGTTGAGTTTTTAGCTGTTCCATAGTCATTTGGGCCATGAAATCTTCTGATAGCTCGAAGCGCTTCATAAAGACGCGATAGCGATCCATCATGGCTTCCATCTGCTCAATAAACAGCTTTTTGCCTTCGCGGTCAAATTTGCCGTAGCTACTACCAAGCTTAATTAATGCTTGATAATCCTCAAACAGCTGTTTTGCTTCTTGTTGAACTATATCAGAATCAAAGAATCCCATATTATTTATATTCAACTGAGTAATGGCACTCAGCAGCTTATATTTTTGCCCTATTTTTATTTTAGTCTAGGAGACTGATCTAGAGAACAAGCTACGGTTTAAGTACGGTTTTTTACCTAGATTTCACCACTTGACTGGATCTGATTTCTGTTTTAAAAATAAATCTACTTAATAAAGCAGCAACGCCTACAGCTTTTCCCATAGATTTCGGATTGGTAGTTTCATGTGGATTAATTTTTAACTGGGTAGCATTTTTCAAAGCGAGTGACTGTTGCGGGTTCAGTTTTAATGCTTGACGCGTATAAACTTTTGCCATTCCTGGAAAATTCTGTCGCAGATGAACGAACCCTAGTAAGGCATAGTAATCACTGTTATTTGGCTCTAGCTTGATAGCATCGCGCAGTTCTCCTACGGCTAGTGCCCATTTGGCTTGCCTAGTATACTGAATAGCTCGCCGATAGTGATGTTGAGCGTAGTTTGTCGCTACTGGTTTAATATTTGTTGTTTGCTCTAATGTCAATTTCAGTGACTGGGATTTAACTTCATAAATGATAGAAGTTGGTGTTTTAGGAATTAATGGTTCAGGTAATTGCAAGCACAAGTATGCTAAGTTCAACTTACTTAACTGTTGAGTTATCTGATAGGCTTCGTGAAGCGATTTATATTGGGCTTCTGCGTAAGAAGCGATCGCTTCTTCATAAAAGACCTCAGCTTCCAGTGCAGACATTGCCATGAGTTCTCCAGCCACAGAACTTTGGAGAGATAACGTGTTTGGGTGCAAGGCGCGTGCCTCTAACCTTAGCGTTGCGATGGTTTCAGCGCGTTTTTGTGTCTGTTTCAACTGCTCGTAAGCTGGATTAATTAAACAGGTAAAAATTGTCTTCGCCAATTCCTGTTCTCCATTGTTGCTCTTAGTATGGCGATCGGGATGCAGCAACTTTGCTAAAGCGTGATAGCGTTTAAGAATCCGACGCTCATCAGCAGCCACAGAAATTCCTAGCACAGCATAGGGATCGGAAAGTTGTTTCAGCCATTTTGCTGAGAGAGCGCTCTGTGACATTGGATTAATATTTGCAGATAAGAACTTTAAGATAGCATCAAAGAAGACTGGGTATTAGTTGTCAGTTGTCAGTGGTTAGTTGTGAGCCAGCGCGGTCTTGAGGGTTTCCACGCCACTTGCTACCCTGCGGGAAGGCGTTCCGCCTACAACGGGGGGAACCCCCGCAACGTAGTGGCTCCCCATGAGCGACTGGCGTTAGCGACGCAGGAGCATCACCCGTAAGGGTCAGTTGTCAGTTGTCAGAAGGCACAGAGAAAAGGGAAAAGGTTAAAGGTTAATAGTATTGGGAAAAGGGTAAGGGGAAAAGGTGAGCCAGCACGGTGAAGCACTTGCTGTCTTGGTAGTCTCCGTCACGATGGTAAAGTGGCGTTAGCGAGTCCTCTCCCAAGGGGAGACGCTACGCGACCGAGCGTCGGAACGAACGTCACCCCGAAGGGGAATTAAATAAAGTTTTCCCCTTGCTCAAGACGAAGCTTGTCTCCCTTATCCCCAATTCCCTCATGAAAGGTTCTGTCTGAATTAATAGAATGGATTCATATGTTGGTTGCAAGCAGGAATTCTACAATGCTGAATTGATCGAGAGGCGTTGCTACTATGGCTATCTTATTGTAGGAACTTTGATAGTGGTAAATTTATCGAGAATATGTTAAATAAGCGCAAAAGCCGAAGTGTTGCTGCCGTTCTAGCTTTTTCTGGCACGCTGACAATTTCAGGATTACATAAGTTTTATTTAGGACAGCCGTTGTGGGGCGTATTGTATGTTCTGCTTTCTTGGACACCTATTCCCAAGGTAGCTAGCGCCATTGAGGGTGTCTGGTATTTAGCTCAAGATGAAGAAGCTTTCGATCGCAATTTTAATTTAGGTAAGTCAGCAGTAAAAATTTCACAACAAGCGAGTAATCAAGTAGGAGCGATCGCAGATGCTTTGCGAGAATTAGATGCTCTGCGTCAGGATGGACTGATTTCTGAGTACGAATTTGAGCAAAAGCGTCGCCAGTTGCTCGACCAAATTTCTTGAAGCAAAAATGATGAACAACTGGCTACCTTTGAATCTCAAGTTGCAAAAACTGCGTGCCAAACTCCTCAATGACCCCTACTATCGACTACAGTCTGGGGAAGAAATTCAGATAGCAGCAAAATTGGGTATCCGTATTGATGCTAATCAAGCAACTGTAGATGATTGGTTGCGTTTACCTGGTTTATCGATTCACCAAGCGCGATCGCTTGTGGAACTTTCGCGATCGGGCGTTAAATTTTACTGTATTGAAGATATCGCTGCGGCTCTGAGTATGCCAGTACAGCGACTTGAGCCATTAAATCCTTTGCTAATTTTCAGTTATTATGACAACGAATCTTTAGATAAACCTACGCAATTACTTAATCCAAACACAGCAACAGTTGAGCAGCTAGCTAAAATTCCCTTTATGGACTTGTCTCTCGCGCAAGCAGTAGTGCAAAATCGGCTATCAGCTGGACATTACCAGAACTTGGCTGATTTCCAGCAACGATTGCAGCTACCTGGTGAGGCGATCGCCCAGTTGATGTATTATCTCCGCTTTTAAGTAATGAATACTCACAACTGTCCATTCGCTCATTAAGAGATGACAAAAAGAATTAATCTTAAAACGGGTGTACAGATGAGCAGTGAACGAGGAAAAATCATATCAAGTTCGGATAATCATTTATGATTCAAAACTCTCCGCGTCCCCGCGTCTCCCGAAGTTTGCTCAAGGGGGGAACACATAAGAGCGACTTCTCTTTGGATGCAACTTCTTTCCGTGTCCCCCTGTAACTATTAACTATGCATCTTCAGGATTTAACTGCTTCAATTCCTCGGTGGTGTATGCCCCAATAGGACTCCAAAGGAGATAGGGAATAAGTAATAGTGTTGCTAGTCCAGAAATTGGCAAAACACATACTGCCAACACGATGGCTGAAATCAAACCGATTAATCCAATAATTTCACCAGTTTTGAGACTGCGAAACCTCAGCATTAGAGGTATGTAAGCAACAGTAATTATTTCTACCAAAAGGTATAAACCCATTAGTAGCCAGGTAATTACGCTTCCTGGATTTTTTTGCCAAATAATATTAGCTGAAGCGGCACCGCAAATAAAAATTACAGTCCAGATGAGCGGGATAAAAGGTTCAAAAACTAGCCATTGGGGGCGACTCAACTGTGCAAACCATTTGACATCGCGGGGCGTAATCAAAAAACTACCAATGGCAACTAAGAAAGTTACAGCTGCGATCGCTATCCAAGATGAAATCATATCTACACCCTTACCCCTATCTTTTGTCAATTCTTACACTGCAAGTTTGACAATTTAAGGTGTAGGTTTAATCAGTCGTTGGTTTGAATTTCAACATCTAAAATTACAGTAATTTTCAGGTATATGGACCACGGTTAGGCTAGGCAGTGGTGTAATTGCAAAACTGACAGCTAGACCTGTCACAATTAAGCAAGAAAACATTAATGTTTACATTCCTATCACCAGTCTGGTAGAAAGCTACTACAACTCTTTGGCAAAACCAGTTATCGCAATATTGTGAAGTATTTCACTTTGACGCAGATATCACCCAAAAGTTGGATGATAAATTTGTATTTACATCAATGGTGCGATCGCTTGGTTTAGCAGTATCCAAATCTTTCAAAATCACCTGTGCCAAACAAGTCTTAAATTTTGATTTTTCCGGGGAATCTCCAAATACATCCTCAAAAGCATTCCTTAAGACTCAGTACGGCATTTAGATTTAACTAAACTTCTTTGCTAGTTCCGTACCTTATTCAAGCTTAAACACATCTGCTAGTACACTGCTATCACCCACCAGCCTAGCTTTTGCTGGAGAGTCATAAACAACCAAAAGTGAAGGTATCCCAGTTACATCCTGAAATAGAGTCATACCTTCAGCATGGTCATCCCGATTTCCATAGGGAATTTCTTGTACAAGCTCTGGATTGTTGAGGACATTTTCTCGTAAATTGACACCATTTTTCAAACGATAAACTTGCACAGGCCCATCTAAATCCATTGTTGGCCCAGCTAAAATCAACAAATCTTCACCATGAACGAGTAAATCTCGAATTCCTAACCCATTCAACCAGATAAAATGCTTTTTATATCCCTTCTTTTCTTCTCCAATTTTTCGCAGTTTCATCAGCCCTGGGTTAGAATTTTCCAACTCGATTTCTAGAATGACAGCCCAACCCCGTACAACTGGCCCGCGTAAACCTAGAAAAATGCGGTTTTGATAAATGGCTAACCCTTCAATATCAAAGCCATTATCTTTTCCCGGAATTGCTGCTTTAATAAACAAACCCAAATGGGTGTCATTTGCTAAAGCTGCCATCAGCAAGTTACCTTGATTTGTTACCTCTAGTTTCGCAGCACTTAACTGTACATCTGAATTTTGAGGGTGTGGACAAGATGAAAATAACTTTCCATCCACAAGGGGAATTCTTCCAAGAATGTAGCGGTTGAGTTCTGATTCAATTTTTGCTAACCTTGAAATACTTTTTTTATCGTTATTATTGGGCTTAGGTTTTTTGCGTTTGTAGCTATGAGAACCAACTAACCATAAGTAATAATCAGCATAAGCCAATCCTTCAATATCAACTTCTTCATCCTCTGGTGCAGGTAAACCAATGAATTCTGCCACTCGAAATTGTTGATGGTCTGTAAATTTATCAGTATCAACTAAAGAAAGACGTTCAATCGTTGAAGTTTCATCTGACCCCAACCATAAATGATTATCAGAAGTCAGCAGTAAAGCTGAAAGATCTTCCCTGTGTTCTTGAAAATTCTCAGCAAACGTTAGGGAAACTTGATGCAGTAAATGCGAATTTGACATGTTAGCTAGTCTCTCAGGTTAGGAAGTTGTTAATCCTGATATTTTAGTGTGTGATTTAATACTCTGCAACGAAAAAATGTTTAATGACCTAACCTACATGCAACTCGGCAAGGTAAATATGTCATTGAAATTTATGATAGCACCTGTATAATTTTCATAAGAATATCAAGTATCAATGGTAATAAAAATACTTACACCCAAGGATAATGTTAAAAACAAATATCAAAAGATAGATGGAATTTTTTAACTAATGCTATTATGCAATAACCTGATTAAGTAGGTCATTGCTATCAATTATGAAATTAGCTACAGAATTATCAGTAAAAACTCTAGGAGACTACGCTTACCAGGCGATCCAAAAACACTTTAAGAAAGCCTCGAAGTGGGAAAAATCAGTTAAGAAAGATGAAGATCCGGAAGCACTGCATCAAATGCGAGTGGGGATGCGTCGCCTACGTACAGCCACAAGTAGGTTTGAAATAGCACTAAATTTGCCAAAGCCAGCCAGAGATAAAAATATCGGTAAAATTGCTCGTCGTCTTGGTAGCCTCAGAGACTTAGATGTGCTAAAAGAAGCTTTGGAAAAACTTTATCAACCACATTTGCCTCGCAAAGAACAGGAATCTTTGCAAACAGCTTTCGATGCTTTGGCTAAACAACGTAAAGATGCATTCTCTAATGTACAAACAACATTAAAGGACGAGTCTTACAAGTCTTTAAAACAAGCATTGGAAGAGTGGTTGGATAAACCAAGTTATCAACCCGTGGCTTCTCTACCAATTCAGCAGGTACTACCAGATTTATTGTTACCTGAAGTGAGTCGTTTCTTGCTACATCCAGGGTGGCTAGTTGGTACTCGAGTTGTGGATTCAGAGGTAACAGTCAACACCAACTGGAAAGCAGAAAAACTAGAACAACAATTGACAACTCAAGGTGACACTATTCATGATTTGCGCAAACAAGCTAAACGCGTGCGCTACCAGATGGAGTTATTTACTGACTTATATGGCGAGTCTTACGCTGCTTATATTGCAGAAGTGAAAAGTATTCAAGAGATTTTAGGTACGCTGCAAGACAGTGCAGTTATGAGTGAGTGGCTTGTGGATGTCTTCAAATCAGAAATTCACACATTACCAACACTTACTGCTTTATTAGCGGAAAATCGTTACAAATCGTGGCAACAGTGGCAACCTTTGCAGGAGAGGTATTTAAAAGCTGAAAACAAACACAGTTTTCATTTAACAATACTGCATCCCCTTTAGGAAGAAAAGATAAATTCTAGAAAATAAGTAAAGTGCGGACTATTTTTCTGTTCGCTGCTGAGCGCTTTTTGGTGACAATTATTTTCCACTAGATTTATCCAGAGTCACCAGAACCGAGATCGTTGCTGACTTGTTTCTTTATTTAGTGAGATGGAAACTAGCGGTGAGCAGACAAACTAATAGGAGCCTCAAGGGACAACACATAAACACTGCTCTGGGGAATCTGCACAACACGAGTATTTTCTGGGGAGCGCAAGCCAGCAAGTAATCCTACAGCGCTTCCCAGCATTGCTCCTCGGTCAAACTGATCCGGATCGCCTTGGTTCAAGAAGCCTAAGGTACTTCCGCCAATTCTACCCCAAATGGAACCATTTTCTACAGCTTTGTCATTAGCTCGCTTATGAGTAATAGTAGTGCCAGGAATTGTTTGACTTGATGCTTTGATCGAGACAATTCGACCATTAATCACCAAAGACTGCGCCAAAATTTTAGCACCTCCATCTGTTGGTTTGAGGACAATTGTTACAGGAGTGTTTTCAGCTGCTATGGTGTTACCTTGAGCATCTTTAATCGCATTAGCTAAAGGAACTGTGAGGGGATAATCCTTTTTTTGCCCAACATCTATGGTAACAGACGCGGGAAATGAGACAATAACCGCTGTATCTTGAGGAATGCTAATCTCTTCACTGATTGCTTGGGGCTGAGGTTGCGGCGCAGACTGAGTCGGAACTGGTTGGGCACTAGCTGGCAGTGTAACTGCACCCAACAAAGACATAGAACAGGCAAGATTCAATAACATCTGCGTTTTCATAACCGTTTCTCCCTTGGATGTGAGTAGTTTGTTCTGGGCTTGAACCCTTCACTCAATCAATAGGTCGATTATTGTTGGTTTATGCAGTCTGTTTTGAGAAAAATGCTAAATCTTTTGTACTTAGGCTATATTCCGTAGGTGCGATCGCCAAGTATTGTGATAATATTCTGCTTTGCTCTGGCGACTATGAACTAAAGATGCCAGAAGCTACAACTTATACCAATTCATCCCCAAAAACTATATTGAGTCAGACTTTCTTAATTACGAATTACGAATTTTTATTACCTATTATTGTCTTAAACTTATTTGCTGAACCTAAGGAATAATCTTCTAACCTGAAATCCGCAAAAGGTTTATTCTCTAACCTATCTTTTAAGGCTTCATCTAAAATTACACCTGCTGAATCTTTTTTAACACCAATAATAATTACACTTCTGTGATATGCAGTTAAATCTCGATTTACTTGACAATTATTCTGCTGAAATTTACCCAGATTTAATAAACGATAACCTTTAATACTGGGTGAATTACTAAATAGCTTTTTGGCTAAAAGTTGTACCTGCTTAGAACGCTCCAGAGCTATGCGTTGTGCGCTTGCTACATTACCCTCACAAGCAGATGTACCTAAAGAAATAATTTCACTAGGATTGTCCATTATATTCTGTATACCTTCTTGTTCTAATTTTAATTTTAAAACTTCAAGACTAATAATTTTATCTTTATATTTGATTTGGAAATTGCTGCCTAAAAGCCATTTATATTCTACTGACAAAACAGCTATATTAAATTTGGCAATTCTACCTTGACTATCCCTACCTTCTTTATAAGGAAAGTAATCAACCTTGCCTTTTCTTTGTGGGTATTGCCCGTAATTGGAAGATGTAACCAAATTTGGATAGCCTGTAGCTAAGCATATTACATTGAGTAATCCTAATGACACTAACAGCGCTGCAAATAGTGCTGGTAGAGGTAATTTTTCTGGCTGCTTTGCTAGTAAAGGTAAAGTTGTATGAGGTTTTAGCTGGGCTATCTGTTCAGTTTTAGAAATACCCAATGCTTTGATTCCAGCTTGATACTGTTCAACGTCTCCTACGCGCTGCAAAGCAGGACGGTTTCCCACCTCCGACATCATGAGCTTTTGTTCTAATTTAGAAGCGTCGATTTTTTCCATTGCTATGCAGTGCAACACCAAACCATTTCTTGTTTGATGCTGGAAATAGTCATAGACTTTAGGAATGCCAGGATGATTTATCTGTCCCAACACATCTGCCTCTTGCCGAAACAGTTCCACTGTTTTAGCGTCGTTTGCTAAATCTTCGTTGAGCACCTTTAGAATTATCGGCGTGTCTTGTTCGTATGCCTGATAGACTTTGCCAAAGCCAGTTTTGTCGCTCAACAATTCCATCACGCGATAACGCCCTAGCAATTCCAGTGGGGAACCACAATTTTGACAAAAACGGTTTTTATTATTGTTAGGGTTATTGGGTTGCGGACAAACTGGATTGATACAAAGGCTCATGACTGGCTGAATCTGTGGTACAAAGTAGCGATCGCTCACCTATATTCTTTTGCTAAGAAAGCTGCTACAGTCCGGTTAAATGACTCAGGACAGGTCAAAAAAGGCCAATGATTACCAGGAACTTGGCACAGACGTAAGTTTTTGAGATGGGTTTTGTAAGGTTGGAGTTGCCAATCTTGACGGTTAACGCCTTTTTCTGGTTGGATGAAGAGTGCAGGGATATCAAGGGGAATTGTAAAACCTGGGACTCGCATTACTTCCTCAAAAATCTCATCGCGGGCGGCAACAGTAAACTTGCTACCCCAACTACCATCTGATTTTTCTTCGATTCCTGCTTGAAAAACTTGCTGCTGTAAGGGAGTCCATTCTTGATATTGGCTTAACTGACGCGCTTGTTGTTCGGCTGCTTCGTAACTTGTAAACGGCCCCATGCCTTTGAGAAAAGGTAAGACGCGGTACAAAATCGGAAATGTCAACTTCAAAAAACTGGGCATCTTCCAGATAAAAATCGGGTCGACCAGAATCATACTCCGCAAACGCTTGGGGTTTTGCCTTGCCCAAATAGCAGCTAATTTACCTGTCCAAGAGTGACTTACAACATGGGCAGAAGACCATCCCAAATAATCCATGAGTGCTTCTAAATCTGCGATCGCACTTGCAAAACTGTAATCTTTCTCTGGCTTGCTGCTTTCACCATGACCGCGCATATCCGGCGCAACTATGTGATAGTCTGCCGCCAAGTAATCACCTAAGCTAGACCAAACAAGGGCGTTGTCAGCTAAACCATGTAACAGCAGCACAGGTTCCTGACTTTGGTGCCACTCTAAATAAGAAAGTTGAATATCAGACTTGAAAAAATTTTGACGTAGAGGCATCGTCATACATCCACCCTAGGGGAGATAATTTTGCGCTTATATGTTACAGCGAAAGCTTTTGCCTACCAAGGGTAAAAATAAAGCTATGAAGGTATCAATCACGCTTATTTGTTCGCGATAAATTCGAGGGCGATCGCTGGGATAAAAAAGCCTCAAATTCTTGCATTGTAAGAATTTGAGGCTTTTGCTCTGAAAAATTCCTGATTGATTACTCAATCACTGTTTTAGTTCGTCGCAAATAAGACATCAACCCAGTAGTTACTCGACTGATAGCTGGAGTTGGGAAATGCAGGGGTTGAACTATAGTTATAGACACCGTTACCCCCACTAACTCCATTGCCTAGAGCATGCAATGGTGGGCTATCTACGCCAGCGTTAGCAAAGTATCCCTCATCTACAGAGTAGTGTCCAACATTAGTGTGGTAGGACGCAACATAAGTAGTATTGGCAGTAATTGCTACGGGAGTAGTAAAGTTGACTTGCTGCCAACCTGATGCCGTCTCGTTGGTGAAAGTTGCTCTTGCTAACTGTGTACCAGTGCTGCTCCACAAAGTGCCGACGTGAGTACCCGTATTGCTTGTACTCTTATAAAATCGGATGCCAGTAATTGACCCGTTGACATCTGAGCGGAACTTGACACCAACCTCAATAGCAGTGTTATCGGGATCTGCCACCACAGCAGGAGTTATTGTATTATTCCAGATACTAGACGCTCCTGGTGGAGTTGTGGTGGCAGCCGCCGTAGTAAATGACCAAGTGAAGTTTGCTGCTAAAACATTGCCAGCTTGGTCTTTCACCCGTGGATCGGTACTTCCACCTCTGATGGTAGCAGTATAGGCTGTACTGGCTGTCAGTGGGCTGCTTGGTGTAAGCGTTGCCGTGCGGCTGTTAGTGTTGTATGTAACAGTGGCTGCTACCAGGACATTGTTCGCTCCCCGCAACTGAAATGTATTGGTATTAACTGTTGCTGAGTCTATAGCCTCGCTAAAGGTAGCCGTAACGCTCGATCCCACACTTACGCCTGTAGCACCGCTACCGGGAGTTGTTGCACTCACCGTCGGTGGGGTTGTGTCAGAAGGTGCGGTAGTTGTAAAGACCACATCGACCCAGTAGTTGCTTGACTGGTAAGTTGAGTTAGGGAAGGCTGGAGTCGAGCTATAGATATAGACACCATTAGCTCCATTCTCCCCATTGCGGAGAGCGTGCAATGGTGGGTTATCGACTCCAGAAGTATCAAAGAAGCTACTATCAGCAGCGTAACGCCCAACATTGGTGTGATAGGAAGCTACATAAACCGTGTTAGCAGTAATTGCCACTGGAGTATCAAAGTTGACTTGTTGCCAGCCCGAAGTCGTTTCGTTGGTGAAGGTTGCCCTTGCTAATTGCGTACCTGTGTTGCTCCACAAGGTGCCGACATGAGTACCTGTATTGCCAGTACCTTTATAGAAACGGATGCCAGAGATGTAGCCGTTGCCATCTGAGCGGAATTTGACACCCACTTCAATTGCATCAGTATCGGGATCTGCGGCTACAGTAGGAATCACCGTGGTATCCCAGATACTACACGGACAGGTGCGCGATCCAATTGTGACGGTAACACTTGCTCCGGGGGTCTCAATATTACCGCTATCATCGATCGCACGACTCCTGATGGTGACTGAACCGGATGTATTGGCTCTCCAAGTATAAGTCCAATTAGCGCGACCACTGGCAGGATGCCATGTCGTTCCACCATCTACTGATACCTCAACCCCACCTACAACGCCGCCACCCATATCAGTTGCGGTACCGGTAATCGTGACTTGTGCACCGCTTTGCACGGTTGCACCAGTAGTGGGTGAGGTAATTGTTGAGGTAGGAGTGGTTGTGTCGCCGGAAGCAGTGGCAGACAGCAAACCAGTCTGCAACGTGGCCGGTTGCACGCCCATATCAGCTAATAAGTTAACTGTTGCCTGCTGCATCTTTGGATTCGCAGGCGAACTACCTCGGTCGTGATTGCTATCTAAACCCCAAGACCACTGTATTGTTCCAGCACCAAAAACCAGTGCCCCACTACTGTGCTTATACAATGTCAGGTGGTGAATTGCTGTACCTGTAGTATAAGTAGACCCGTAGTCCTGTAGAATCTCGACATTATTAGCCGTAGTCGAGGACAAGCGAATCAAGCCAGGAGGTCGGAACCCGTTATCAGCGTCTTCATCCCATTCGTAACCCAGGGTACTAGCGGTTAGTGTGGTCGTGCTAGTTGCTGTAGCAATGCTGGTGTTACGCCAAAAGCGCATCTTGCCATCCGCCGCAGGTACTTGGATAGCAGTAGTTCCGCCATTGACCTTGAATATTGTTCCAGACAGGGCGTTCTCTGGACGACCACCATCAGCTGGGGGGCTAAAGCGTGGGTCGCGCCAAGTACCTGTCCAAGTAGGTGGGTCTTGCGGATCGATAACTGCATTAGCCTTCGTCTCCTTATATGTCACCAGAGTCCGATAGGGTTTTGCTGACGAATCAATACTGTTTTCCCAACGAGTTTTCCAAAAAATTTCGTTGCCACTAAAGAATGCCAGATGAGTGCCTAGATTCCGGGCAGCTTCGACGTTGGCTCGTTGCGTGTTCGACCAGTACTCGTCATGCCCGACCGACAGAAAGGCCTGATGATTGCGGATTAGATTACCACGGCGATCGCTATCCACACCAGTGAAGTAGCTGACATTGTAACCGTTAGCCTCCAACCAGCGAACCATTGGGTATTCAGCGTTAAATAACCAATCTTGACCGTTGTCAACTATGCGGGTGTTGAACGGACGGTTGTAGCTGACTTTGTATGCCCGACCAGCAGGCGATCCTGTATAAAGGCTATTCCCACCGTAGTCATTGTACGCCTGCCAAGTTGTATCAGAAGTCTGGAAAAGCAGATCGGAAGTGCTAGCATCGTCCCGAACAATAAAGACAATATGGCTTGCCCCTCCAGTATCCGAACGCACAACTTTCGCGAAGTATATCCCCGATGTGGCATCTGTTGGCACAGACCAAGATGCAGACACTGCCCAGTTACCGCAATCAATCAGTCCAGTTGTTGCATTGCTAAGGCAGCTCGGTTGGTTCTGTGCCTGTGTTAACGAACGTTGAACAGTTGCTACCTTACGGGCACCATTACCACCGTAGTAGCCCATGCGGTAGATATCAAGGCGGTAATTAGTAGCGTTAGTTTTAATCTTAAAAGAAATAGTCTCTCCTCGATTGATACTGATATCAGTGGCAAAGCCCTGGATAGTCGAGTCACCGATACCGCTGATATCCCATTGCGTGGAGGGGTTACCTGCTTTACAGTTCTCAGCAACTATCGAGTTGGCTGGAGAAGCACAGGGATCGGCCGCTAGCACCCTCTGCATCAGCGGTTGAAACCCCACGTTCAGCCCTACTGCCAAAACTATCGTTAGCATCATCAGGATCATCATGCGAATGAACCTGTTCATTTAGCCTCCTTCAAAGAACAATAAAAGGTATAAATGATAGAAAATTTATTCAGTTTTAAAAATTAGGCTAATAAATTTGGTTTAAAACCTGAATAAATCATGAAATAAATGCTTCCTTTCTTTATCTCTCGTCTTTCCAAACCTTCTCCTCCCCAGGGGAGGAGAAGGTTTCGCTCTTCCTACCAGCCAGTCAAACTTTTTCTAATGCTTATCCTCAAAGGAGACGGACACAAAGAAGCAACATAAGGTGGCTGGAGGATAGATGTGTGATTCCTGAATCAATGCACTAGTTTGTAGTAAATACAACATCGACCCAGTAATTGCTCGACTGATAGGTGTTGTTTGGGAAGCCACTAGCACCATACTTATAAATTCCATTGCCCCCACTCACCCCATTACGCAGAGCGTGCAGTGGTGGATTATCAACTCCAGCAGCAGCAAAAAAACCGCTATCAGCAGCGTAACGTCCGACATCAGCGTGATAAGAAGCTACGTAAACAGTGTTAGCAGTAATCGCCACTGGGGTACTAAAGTTGACCTGTTGCCAACCCGAAGCTGTTTCGTTGCTGAAAGTTGCACTACGTAACAACGTACCACCGCTGCTCCACAAATTGCCGATATGAGTGCCTGTGTTACCGCTTCCTTTATAGAATCGGATACCAGTAATCGAGCCGTTGACATCTGAGCGGAACTTGACTCCTACCTCGACAGCATCAGGATCGTTCTCCGATGGGTTTGTTGGAGTTGCCGAACTATTCCAGATACTCACAGAGGATTGTGTTTCTGCCGTGGTGAAAGACCAAGTATAGTTCGCAGCTAAGGTGTTGCCCGCTTGGTCTTTCACCCCAGTTGCTCCGCCTTTGACAGTGGCATTATAAGTCGTCAAAGCTACCAGTGGGCTGCTTGGTGTTAGCGTCACTGTGCGGTTGGCAGCGTTGTAGCTAACAGTAGCTGATACCAGCGCATTGTTTGGTCCCCGCAACTCAAATGTACTAGTATTAATCGTTGCTGAGTTAATTGCTTCGCTGAAGGTAGCCGTGACACTCGTCCCAGCGTTTACTCCTGTAGCACTGTTAGCAGGAGATGTTGAACTCACTGTTGGTGGGGTTGTGTCCGAACCTGTATTAGTTGTGAATACGACATCGACCCAGTAGTTGGTCGATTGATAGGTGTTGTCTGGGAAGCTAGTAGCACCATACTTATAGACCCCATTACCTCCATTTTCTCCATCGCGGAGAGCGTGCAGCGGTGGATTATCAATTCCAGAAGCCGCAAAGAAATTGTTATCAGAAGCATAGCGTCCCACATCAGTGTGGTAGGAAGCTACGTAAACAGTATCAGCTGTAATTGCTACAGGAGTATTAAAGTTAACCTGCTGCCAGCCCGAAGCTGTTTCGTTGCTGAAAGTTGCCGTCGCCAACTGCTGGCCACCACTACTCCACAAGTTACCAATGTGAGTGCCTGTGTTGCCGCTTCCTTTATAGAAACGGACACCAGTAATGAAGCCGTTGATATCTGAACGGAATTTAACTCCTAACTCGACAGCATTGGTATCAGAGGATGATGGGTTTGTCGGAGTTGCGGAACTATTCCAGATGCTTTGAGGGGGTAGCGTACTTGCAGTAGTAAATGACCAAGTAAAGTTCGCAGCTAAGGCGTTATCCGCAAAATCTTTCACCCCGGTTGCCCCACCTTTGATAGTGGCGTTATAAGTTGTTGAAACTGCTAGTGCGCTACTCGGTGACAGACTGGCAGTGCGGGTTGCTTCGTCATAGCTAACGGTAGCTGATACCAATGTATTCGCCTGATTTCGCAGTTCAAAGTTGCTGGTATTGATAGTTGCTGGATCGATAGCCTCGCTAAACGTAGCTGTAATAGTTGTGACGGTATTAATAGCTGTAGCACCGTTGGTAGGGGAAGTAGAACTTACTGTTGGGGGTGTCGAATCCTGAGTATATGTGACAACATAGGAGCCAGCATTACCTGGGAAGAAAGCATACTCAATGCCTTTAATTCCTTTTGGTGTGTAAATAACAGGGCTACCATTACGCGTAATGCTACTAATGGCTAAATCGCCAAAGCGATTTGGTAGCATTGCTTGCAGACCATTTGTACCTGTACCTTGGGTAATTGTAAAGTTTAGGGTGTTGTTGCTCCATGCCAACGAGCCAAAAGATGAACTGTTGCGACCGTCGAGCCATTTCAACAGTTGTTTGGCAGAGACAATCGGTATACTACGGGTTTGTGCAGAGGTAACTACCGCATTGGCAACATCTGAGGTGGGAGCATCAGTATGGGCATTAACATTGAAAATCCCGTAATACCCCTCTTCGCCAATGGCGCGATCGAGTAGAGTATCGATTGAGGAAGGGTATGTTTGTCCTGACTCATCAGTCAATTGGGTAGCCGAGTTATAGACATCAATCATTGTCCCGTTCTGGTTGGCTAAACGCATTGCCATACCAGAGCCTGTAAAGAATCCTGGGCGGTTATTAACCCAACTAGGCGGCCAATAGTAGTAGGTTGTGTCGAGCCTGATCCCGTGGTTAAGCTCAACTTGTGGTGTGGTAAACCAGTCACTCCATACAAGGCAGTGATGTCGTTCGGTGGTAGGGGCAGGAATGCTGGCGTACTTGTTGGTAAAGTCGCTCAATTGTTGTGTATAGAACGTCTCCAGCGTAGAGGGTGTGAAATTTCCACAGCCAGTATTGACATGCAACGATATCTCAAAGCCATCAGCGGTGTAATTGGCTGCCTGCTGGCTCGTCAGCGGCGAATTGGGATAGATATATGAGGTACCTCGAATACACTCCCAATCATCAACTGAACAACCGGCTGGACTGTTGGCTTTAAATTGATCGAACCGAGGTGCCGTTCCTCCATTGGCATGGTCGTCACCGGTCATGAGTACAACCGCCTTTTTACCATGTGGGAAATACCAAAAGCGCGGTAGCGGTTTTTTCTCAAGATTCATTTTAAGGATCAGGTTTGCCAGCAGGCGCTGTTGCTCATCGGCTTGAGGAATAGCCACCTTATTTAAATCAACCCAATCTGGTTTGACATCACCGCTGGCATTGCCAAAGAACAAGTCATCAGAACGGATAGGCGCGAAACTATCGCGTTCCTGCGCTGCCCAAGCTGAATTACCTTGGCGTGTGTAAATTACTGAACGCGCAAGGTCGTAGGTAAACGCAGCAGCCTGACCGCCATTGCTGCCGATGCTACGCAGTGTAACGGCAGGATTGGATGTAGTCGTTGTCGCGTTTGTGTAAAGATTAGCAATGCTGGAAGCACCGTTTAGTGTGTAGCGGTCAGCAGTTCCGTGGAATTGAATAGTCTGGTCTACAAGGCCATTACCGACATCTGTTGAGGTGTCTACACGCAAATAGGTATTAGAGAGCGTAGTTCCTGCATCAGTTAGCCCCAGCAAGCTAGCAAGTTGCTTGTCAGGGTGCATTGCGATTAAATTACCTCCACCTGTAACCCAATTGCTGAATGTTGTCACCTGAGCAGAGGTTAGCGCTGTCTCAGCAAGGATGACCAAATCGTAATTAGCAAGTGTAGCTGCCGAAACTGACGAGATATCGCTGACACTGAAATCGTTGAGTCCTTCATTTCGCAGAATCTCAGTGTAGTAGTTGCTAAAGGGGTTGGTAGCATTAGTTACTAACAAGATTGGCCCGCCAGGTGGTGGTGGCACAGCCGCGATAAGAGTTTTTTCACTAGGACTCAAGCTGGCTTTGTTGACTGAGCTAGCATTTGTCTGGTTTTTCAGACTCTTTTTAAGATCTAGATCGATGGGTGATACATCAGCTAGCTTCTTGATTACTTGGACAGTTCGCTTCAGTACACGAGTTTTCGAGTCCCAAACTTTAATCTCACCATTTTCGTCTGCACTGACTAAGTTAAGTCCATCAGGGCTAATAGTCAGACCTTTGATAGAGGCATTATGTCCGATTATGCTGGCGCTTAGGCTCCCAGTTGTTACGTCCCACTGATAAATCTTTTTATCATCACCACCAGCAATCACGGTCTTTCCATCCTTACTGAAGGCGACTGTCTTGAGCGTTTTAGCAGCTCCACGTAGAACCTTAAGCTGTTTGGGATTTTTTACATCCCCCACATCCCATATTCGAGTTGTGCCGTCATCGCTGACACTGGCTAAGATTTTTCCGGTCGGACTAAAGGCAACTTCGTTGACAGTATCGGCGTGTCCAAGCAGGGTTTGAATATTTCGACCTGTTTGTGTGTCCGACAGTTCGATCAGACCTTGCTCGTCTGCGCTAGCCAATATCTTGCTGTCTAAGCTGAAGGCCAATCCTTTAACAAAGCTTTTATGTTCCTCGATGATATATTTCAGTTTGTTGGTCACTGCGTCCCATACGAAGACTTTGGTATCTTGTCCTCCAGTAGCTAAGAGCTTCCCGTCTGGACTGACAGTAAGTGCTTCAATTGGATTTTCGTGTCCTGTGAGGTTCTGAGTTAGTTTGCCAGTTGCTGCATTCCACCGACGCAGTACGGAGTCCTTACCAACGCTATTCAGTACCCCATCTGAACTGAAGACGATTCCAGTGACGGGGGCTGCTGCTGAGGTAGCCGACAGAGTTAGTTTGTCCTTGCCAGTTGCTGCATCATAGGCGATGACCCGACCATCTTCAGTACCGGTGACCAGGGTATCTCCATTCTGGTTATAAGCGATCGCAGTAACTGCATTAGAATTTTTTGTGGATTTGGACGCGCTATCCTGAGCTGTAACATACTCATTGCTCTGACCTAAGAAAAATATCAGTAAGACTGTGAAGAGCGTACAGCAAAATAAAATGATGTATCTCAAACGTCGCTTCATCGTTTCATAATCCTTGCTTGATAGTCGTTATAAATTTGTGATTTTTAAACTTACAGCCTCCTAATATGTAAATCAACATGTTTGAAATCATCCATTCCGTAGGTTAAATCGGCAATTTTGGTATTTGTTATCAATCATGTCAAACAAGGATTTTAGTCATGACAGACGATCAAAAATGCTAAATTTCTGTCTTGATTGGGTGCAAGACAATTTATAAAATTCTGATTGTGACGATATAATCCACGGAATGGTTGGTATTTTTAATTGTTCACCACGCAAACACTTGCTTTGTAGAACTTTTGCTTCCAGATGGTTCTCAAATTGTTCTTTGCTAGTAGCGAAAACTTCGTGAAACTAACCAGAATGCGGATTGTTCTATTAACAGCATGACAGACTGATTCAAGACTGAATAAATCAGTCTGAACTGCTCCAAGACAATTGCTTATTGACAATCAAAATCGCCGATCCATCAATAGAAAATACCCAGCACAGCAGAGTATTTTTAATGGTTAAAGGTAGCGTAAACGCTTACTGAGAGCGGTTTACGAAGTTAGCACAGTGGCTTTTAGCCAGACATTGCTATGGAAAAGAGGAACATCATCCATTGTTAACAAGGTCTCATCTTTAATAAACTATCAAACTGTATAAAAGCCGCCATTAATAAGGAATACGAGGTCTTGTTACCCTTTATTGTTAGGTTAACTAGTAGATGTTTTTGAATAGGGAACCACAGCAAAGAGGTCTTTTTACTTAGAGACTGTTATCTTTGCTATTCACACTTAATGAAAGTTTTTATACTCGAATTATTAGTATAATTTTTTTCTAGTTAAATATACTTAAAGTTTTGATGAATTTTTCAACAAGGTTGATATTATGCTAATACACGGTTACTAGTATTACTTTATAGTGCTTTTGATAAATGGCTGTCTTCCATAGCAGCAATAACTGCCAGTCCAGCAATTTCATGTTCTTTGATTTGATACCACTTGTCCTCAATCCGATTCCACTGACAACACAATACAAGCATTTTTAGTTTATTTATCTACACCTAGCTTGAAAAAGTGCTAAAAGCGGAGGTAGGCAGCGCAAGTGTTTTGCTGTACTCAGAAATAATGGCTGGATAGCAGACAATGAAACCAGAAAAATGATTGAGTGAATCAGGATGCGACTGCAATCTCAGTTAAATTAACTTGATAACCAAGCTTTTCTAACTGCTTGACTAAGCGCTGTTTCTTAAGTTGAAGTTTTTCCTAACGCTCAAAATGAGAAGCGCCTAAGTCAGAGTAAGGCTCTCATCGTTCGCGCAATAAACAGTTCGAGCCTGAAAGTCAGCTTCAACCCGATACTCATTCAAGCACAACCAAATGTAGCAAGTGTGGAGAATCAGCGACGCAAAGCACGAAAGCTAGATTAGCTGACTTGAAAATACTACTTTGACCAATATCGATGCAGACTCCCCACTTCCTATTTTTATGTGTTCTGGTGTACGCAGTTTATGATGGCTACTTCTTATTTCTCTGATAGCATTGCGTAAATTTCCCGTTTAACCTGCTCTAGTAGCTCGCGCACTCGATTGATTCGCTCTACATTGCCACTACGAGCAACCTGTACAACAACAGCAGCTAACTCTCCTGTCACATTCCGCAACTCTATAAATTCTTGAGGTTTGCCTTTGACAAAGTTTTTGAAGGTATCCCAAGGAGAGTCTGAAGGTTCCTGTTGGACACGCTCAGCCAGGAGTTGTCTGCCTTCATCTGTAATTGTGTAAACCCGCTTGCCGCTTTCTTGTTCGCTCGTCAGATAGCCTCCTTCTTCGAGCATTTGGAGCGTTGGATACACCGAACCAGGACTGAGACGACGAAAACCACCATAGCGGACTTCCATCGCTTTGATCAGATCGTAACCATGACTGGGGCGCTCAGATAACAATTCCAGCAGCAGGAACTTGATATCACCCCGCCGAGTCCGATATTCGTCTCCCCAACCACGACCAAAAATTTCATCGCCAAAGTGCTTGCCACGCTCTCGATCGTGATGCCTGCCGTGCTGGAAGTAATGACTAACAGGCAATGACTCGTCCTGACTGACTCCTGCCCATGCAGGTGCTGGAAAGCGGAACCGAAAGTGTCTAAACATAGGTAAATTCTCAATCAACTTTCTTTAATATACGATATATCGCGATATATCGCTATGAAGTTTAGATTAAATTTTTCGATAGTTGTAGGACTTACGCAGTGAAAAAACTCAAGGGTTGGGACAAGGTGCGTGAGGGTGTAGGTAATACCGTTCGGTTAAGGACTGCGGCGAAGACAGTTCAGGTGGACTTTAAACACAATCCTCGATCGGAGACCAATCGAGGTGAGGGTTGTGGAAACCTTAAAAGATGCCAAGTAAATATGCTTTAGCTGACTTAGACTGTCAGGATCAGAAGGGAAAGAGTAAAAGGTAATTTCTTTTGAACTTCTCCTTTTGTTCAACTTCCCACGACAGGAGGTTTAATTTTGACGAAGTTGAAAGTTGGCATTAACGGATTTGGTCGTATCGGGCGGCTTGTGCTTCGCGCTGGCATGAATAACCCTAACATTGAGTTTGTAGGGATTAACGACCTAGTACCACCAGACAACCTCGCTTACCTATTAAAGTACGACTCAACCCACGGTAAGTTGAAAAATAAGATTGAAGCGAAGGATGACGGCATCGTTGTTGATGGGTATTTCATCCCTTGTGTGTCGGTAAGAAATCCGGCAGAATTACCTTGGGGAAAATTGGGTGTAGATTATGTTGTAGAATCTACAGGGCTTTTCACTGACCACCAAGGAGCAGCAAACCACCTTAAAGCTGGTGCAAAGCGAGTAGTAATTTCTGCTCCCACCAAAGACCCAGAACATGTTCCTACTTTGCTAGTTGGTGTTAATCATCACCTATTTGACCCCAGCAAAAATACGGTTGTCTCTAATGCTAGCTGTACCACAAACTGTTTGGCTCCCATAGCTAAAGTCATCAATGATAATTTTGGATTGACCGAAGGGTTGATGACCACAGTCCATGCCATGACTGCTACCCAACCAACTGTAGATGGGCCGAGTAAGAAAGACTGGCGGGGTGGTCGAGGTGCAGCCCAGAATATTATTCCTTCCTCCACTGGTGCAGCTAAAGCCGTAGCACTAGTTTTGCCAGAATTGAAGGGCAAGCTGACAGGTATGGCATTCCGAGTCCCCACTCCCGATGTCTCTGTAGTTGATTTAACCTTCAAGACTGCCAAAGCTACCAGTTATAAGGAAATCTGTGCTGCCATGAAAGAGGCTGCCGAAGGTTCGCTAGCAGGTATTTTAGGATACACAGCCGAAGAAGTGGTTTCCACTGATTTTCAGGGCGATAGTCACTCTAGTATCTTCGACGCAGGTGCTGGTATTGAATTAAACTCAAACTTCTTCAAAGTAGTTGCTTGGTACGACAACGAGTGGGGCTATTCAAATCGCGTAGTTGACTTGATGTTGTCGATGGCACAAAAAGAACAACTTGCCCCAGCAGTTGCCGCAGTTTGATTAATCAGGAGTTAGGAGTCAGGAGTTAGGAGTCAAGATAAACAAAGGACACCTAACAACTGACTACTGACAACTAACTAAAAACTTTTGGGATTTGGGACAAATGGTACATACCTGAACACAGGACTGTATAAAAAAGCATTTTCACTTAGGAAAGCAGTGATATGAAACACCTGCAATATGTAGCTACGCGATCGCAACCAGTGTCAGCATCCATATGGCAGGTTATTCCTTAACCTCCCAATCCCTATGCGTCGAACCAAAATTATCTGTACTGTCGGCCCTGCGACATCGGCACTTGAGCGGCTGCAAGCCTTGGTAGAAGCTGGAATGAATGTGGCGCGGCTGAATTTTTCTCACGGTGCTTATGAATTCCACGCCCAAACTGCTAAGTATCTCAGACAAATTAGTACTGAGCAGCAAAAGCCGATCGCCATCATGCAAGACCTATGCGGCCCGAAGATTCGCTTGGGCACTTTACCACCAGAAGGGTTAACAGCTGAAGCTGGCGATGAGGTGACTTTTGTATTACAGGAGAAAGGCGCTAGTCTGGACGAACTGCCTCTGCCATTGCCGACTTTGTTTGCGATGGTGCGACCTGGCGAACCGATTTTGATTAATGATGGTCGAGTAAAATTGATTGTCACCGATCGCGATGCTGATAAAATTCGGGCGCTGGTGAAAATTGGCGGGTTAATTTCCACTCATAAAGGAGTAAACCTCCCAGAAACTCCTTTACCTGTGAGTTCCATCACGGAAAAAGACTTGATGGATTTGCGCTTTGGGATACAGTTGGGTGTGGATTGGGTGGCAGTATCTTTTGTGCGATCGCCACAAGACTTAGAACCTGCCCAGCGAATGATTGAAGCTGCTGGTGCTTCGATTCGTTTGATTGCCAAAATCGAAAGAGCAGAAGCAGTTGAGCAGTTTGACTCTATCCTCAAGGTTGCCGATGGCATTATGATTGCCCGTGGCGATTTAGGGGTGGAAATGCCAATTCATGAAGTGCCGCTGATTCAAAAAGACATTATTCGCCGTTGCAATCAAGCTGGCAAACCAGTGATTACTGCCACGCAAATGCTAGAGTCAATGATTAGCGCTCCCGACCCCACCCGCGCCGAAGCAACTGATGTTGCTAACTCCATCTTGGATGGTACGGATGCGGTGATGCTCTCTGGTGAAACTGCGGTCGGACAATATCCTACTGGTGCTGTCCAAGTGATGCACAATATCGCCATACGCACGGAACAATCCTTGCAGGAAGGTAGCAGACATTCATGGTGTCATGACGCAGGTAGTCTCAGTGTCACAGAATCTGTGGCAGAAGCGGTGTGTCGCATCGCCTATGAAACAGGCGCGCGAGCAATTCTTTGTAACACCTCCTCTGGAAGTACAGCGCAACTAGTGTCGAAATACCGTCCGACTACACCAATTATTGCCCTTACCCCTGATGAAACTGCTTATCAGCAGCTAGCCCTTTCTTGGGGTGTGATACCCTTACTCATCCCACCCGTCTACAATGCGGAAGAGATGTTTACGAACGTAGTAAATACAGTCGTGGAGATGGGTTTGGCAAACGACGGTGATAAAGTGGTTATTACCTCTGGCGTGCCAATTGGTAAATCGGGCACAACAAGTTTAATTAAAGTGCATTCTATTGGACAGCCAATTACCGCATAGGACATCTAGAATGAGGCTGGGGCTTGTGAGCGCAAGCAAATTTAGGCAACAGTTAAGAAAAGTTGCCAAAATCAGAATTGTAAGGAACAGGAACGAGTTTCAAGAATAGGGAATGGGTAAATCCTAAACAAACATCGCGGAGTTTTTTATGTCTAAAAATTTACTAGAACAATTGCGCCAAATGACTGTTGTGGTTGCGGATACGGGAGATATCCAAGCAATTGAGAAGTTCAAACCTCAAGACGCTACCACCAATCCCTCGTTGATTACTGCTGCGGCGCAAATGCCAGAGTATCAAGAAGTTGTCGATCAGACTTTACTTCAAGCTAAGAAAGATGCCGGAGTCGAAGCTAGCCAAGCTGATGTGGCTTCTTTAGCTTTTGAGCGTTTGGCAGTTGCCTTTGGATTGAAGATTTTAAAAATCATCCCCGGACGAGTTTCTACAGAAGTAGATGCTCGCTTGTCCTACGATACAGAGGCTACTGTTACCAAAGCACGGGAAATAATTGCCCAATACAAAGCTGCTGGCGTTTCTCGCGATCGCATCTTAATTAAAATTGCCTCAACTTGGGAAGGCATTCGGGCTGCGGAAATTCTGGAGAAAGAGGGTATTCATTGCAACCTTACCCTCCTATTTGGATTGCACCAAGCGATCGCCTGTGCAGAAGCTGGCGTTACCTTGATTTCTCCCTTCGTCGGACGGATTCTCGACTGGTACAAAAAAGATACTGGACGCGATAGCTATCCTGCTGCTGAAGATCCAGGCGTTGTGTCAGTTACCCAAATTTACAATTACTACAAGAAATTCGGCTATAAAACCGAAGTTATGGGAGCTAGCTTCCGCAACATTGGCGAAATTACCGAACTTGCAGGTTGTGATTTATTGACAATTTCTCCATCACTGTTAGGGGAATTGCAAGCAACTATCGGGGAACTGCCACGTAAACTTGACCCCGCCAAGGTAGCAAATTTGGAAGTTGAAAAGATATCCATTGACAAAGCTACCTTTGATAAGATGCACGCAGCTGACCGCATGGCATCTGACAAACTAGCAGAGGGTATCAAAGGTTTTACAAAGGCATTGGAAGACCTCGAAAAACTTTTAGCAGACCGACTCAGCCGCCTTGAAGGAGAGGTAGTAGCTAGCCATTAGAAAGTAATAGTTATTAGTTAGTGGTTAGTATGACGACCAATAACCACTAACTATTAATAATTGATTAGTTGCCTCAATTGCGATCAATGTAGTCGTATATAGATTGGTCGTCTATATTGTGAGTCTCTATAAACTGGTCGCCGTCTGTTCCATGAGTCTCTATAAACTGGTCGCCGTCTGTTCCATGAGTCTCTATAAACCGATCGCCGTCTGTTCCATGAGTCTCTATAAATAACTCTTCCTCTATTGTGTGAGCCTCTATCAAATCTTCGTCTATCGTGTGAGTCTCTATCAAATCTTCGTTTACGATCTCTCTCAGCAATCAAAAGCTCTCCAGTTTTACCTTCAACTAGATTTGCCTCTGCTCCGACTTGCTGTTCATTGAGAGCATTACTTAGAGGACTAGCCTTCGCTTCAGCCAATAGGGGCGGACACACGAAGGCACATAATAATATTGCTATTGAGGATAGCTTTCTGAAACCTTTCATGTTTTTGGTTACACTAAACTTTTGGTGATAAGTTTATTAAACACCTTAAAGGTAATAAATCATATGTCAATACAGCTTTTTTTAACTTTAATCTAGATTTTTTTACCTTTATTTAAGTGTTATGTATAGCAAAATTATATAGCAATATCAGCCTCAAGATAGTTGCAAATTTTGTAAGATAGCTTATAAAAATAAGCCATATTTATTAAATTAAAAACTTTAACAATAAATAAATTGATATTAGCTGTTTATCTGTCTTTAAAAAATATTTACTATAGTAAGTTCAAGATTACAATTTGTATTTTTTCATCAGTAGTATAGCTATTTTGTTATGAAGATACTTGTACTCAATGCTGGCTCAAGCAGTCAAAAGAGTTGTCTGTATGAGATTGCAGACAAGGCTCTCCCGAAGGAAGCACCTCAGCCCCTCTGGGAAGGTAAAGTCAACTGGACGCAAGACCGGGGTGTAGCCGAAATTGAGGTCAAAACCGCTATGGGTGCAACGCTGCACGAATCTATCTATGGTGACTCTCGACGTGCGCACGTCGCCTATATGCTCTATACGCTCAGTCGCGGTGCTACCAAGGTGGTTAATCAGTTGTCAGAAATCGATGTCGTAGGACATCGTGTAGTACATGGTGGGCAAGATTACCGAGAACCAGCAATTATCACTGAGGATGTTAAAAAAGCGATCGCTCGTTGGTCTAATCTAGCTCCAGCACATAATCCAGCCGCTTTGGAAGGGATAGAAGCCATTGAGCAAAGCTTAGGAGAAGTCACCCAAGTAGCAGTTTTTGATACCGGATTTCATGCCACTCTACCCGATGCAGCAGCCATTTATCCCGGTCCCTATGAGTGGATAGACCAAGGTATTCGCCGCTACGGATTTCATGGCATCAGTCACCAATACTGTTCTGGACGTGCTGCTGACATCCTGGGTAGAGATTTAGCATCCTTACGGTTAATCACCTGTCATCTAGGCAACGGTTGCTCTTTAGCGGCCATTAAAGACGGTCGCAGCATTGATACAACTATGGGATTTACACCTTTGGAAGGATTGATGATGGGCAGTCGTTCTGGTTTAGTCGATCCGGGAATTCTAATTTATCTATTGCGGTATGCTAATTACTCCGCAGAAAGCTTGGACTATATGCTAAATAAAGCTTCAGGATTGCGAGGAATTTCGGGAGTATCAAGCGATGTGCCCAAGGTGATGGAAGCGATCGCTCAAGGTAACTACCGCGCTAAACTGGCTTTGGATATGTACGTCCATCGCTTGCAGTCTGGTATTGGTGCGATGCTGGCTAGTCTCAGGGGATTAGATGTTTTAGTGTTCACCGCAGGGGTAGGCGAACACTCTCCAGAAATTCGCCAAGCTGCCTGTGAAGCCTTTGAATTTTTGGGCTTAAAAATTGACTCCCAGAAAAATCAGCAGCAGCCTGTTGATGAAGATATTGCAACCCCTGATTCTACAGTACGGATATTAGTAATTCACACTCAAGAAGATTGGGCGATCGCTCAACAATGCTGGTATCTCCTAAAAAAGTAAAAAACAGTACACCTTGGCTCAATTTAATATTCATCCTTCATCCGCTATGTGAAGCCAATAAACGACGCATAATGAGTTTACCTACTTGAGGCCAGATAAAAGCTAAAAGGCGTTTGCAAACTGGCGGTACAAGGGGTGATAAAACCATCATAAATAATGCTTGATAACTATTAGTAGTGGCAATCTCGATCGCAGGAATCAGACAAGTGAGTTCCCATGCCAAGTAATCTAAATATTTAGAGTTAATAGCAGTACGTCTTTGCAATTGATTTAACAGCCCAGAACGGAAAGTAGCAAGTGATATAGTTGTTCCTAACCAAATAGCTAATGATAATGTCCAATTTGCTAGATGCAGATTAATAGCTAAAACACCCGCAGGTACAAGCGAAGCTAGTTCCCAAATTAGGAGATTAAAATTACTCCGAAAGTAGCTCATTACTTGTTCAACTAGCCAGTAATGAGCAGAGATAACTGTTGAAAATTGGGAATTCGTTTCTAAAAAATCTTTTTTAATTTTATGAAAAACATCGCCATTGAGAAAAATAGTACTTTGCAAAACTGGTTCTTTATCTGTATTAGTAACTTGCTTTTGTCTATAGTAAGAATTAAAAGTAAATTCAGTTTGTAATATTATTTCTTTACGAAAACTTTTATTGAGAATTAATTTTAAAATATTAAAAATAATAATACTGTAGAAAATCGGAATTTGTATTTTTGTATGATGATCTAAATCGGAATTTTGATTTTTTTCTCGTCTCCTACCTTTAAAGTTCTGAGAGTAAATATCTGCAATCTGTGGGAAACCCTCCCGAAGCACTTTCTCACTATAAAAGCGTCTAAGGATTTTTCTCTGCTTTTCTTTTTCCCATATTTGTGCAACTTCAATAGCAGGCTGTTTGCCAGTAATTCCTTCTTCATTTTCTGGCACAACATTATAACTAATACAAGTGTAGTACCAAAGAGGAATTAGTAGACTTGGTGGAATATACAAGGTACTACCTGTTTTTTGTGCCTGCTGAATCTGTTTAACAATAGTTTCGCTTAGATATAAATTATACTGCGATTCTTTGATCTGGATTTCAAAGCGATCGCCTTGAGGAACTTGCAAAATCAGAGAAATGGCAGCATCAGCTGAATTATGTTTTGTACTAACTGCGTCCATTAGAAGATAAATTCGCAATACCCTGTACTAAATTAATCAAGAAACTGAATGTTCCACGCCACTGTTTTTCTCCAGCAATTACTCCTTCGTTATGTGCTTTCAAGATTAAATTTTTAGCCTCTTCAGATAATGCAAACAGGTCTTTATGATATCTCGTAATAATATCTCCATCTAACTGCATCACAGTTTGGGCATAAATAATATCAATTTCCGTACTATGAATGTCTCCACTATCAAGTGCAGCTTTGAGTTCAGACATTTTACGCAAAGTCCGCACAAACCTACCATTATTCAAAATTTGTTGAATTTCTTTGCGATTTTCTCGCCATCTTTCTTGTTTTTTTAAATTATCTTCTGAATTTAGATCGTCCAAAATAGGAGATGGAGGAGGTAGTATTGGTTGAGCTAGTGAAACATATTTTGGATCTGTTTCAACTATTTCTCCATCTTTTTGTTTTTTTAGCCATTCTAGACGATTCTGATACCTTTCTATTTTTTCTTGCTGCTCTGAATTCAAACTTTCTTCGGAATCAATGAGAATGTAAAAATATTCTCTTTCTAGTTGTGCAAATAAATTTTGATAGCGCTGATGCAGTTCTTCAGGAATCCCTTTTTCCTCAAAGTAATCTTTATCATTTATAGAATAGATTCCTTGATACGCCTGCCAAGCATTAAATTTTGCAGCACTAATTTTATCCACAACCATTGTATTCACTTCCAACGCTGTGATATCTTCAACTAATGTCTGTACAGATGATACTAATTTGTCTAATAAGTTTCTGGCTTTGTTTTGAGCTTGAATACTATTTGTAGTTTTAGTTGGCACTATATTACCATTAGACATAGTAAAATCCCTAAAGTTATGAGTAGCAATCCAAGCCGATTAACCTACAGATTGCTTGAGGTTCCTGTAGGTATTTGAGTTTATCTATCAGTACAAAAAAGCCTAAAAACGAGATCCAGATTCTTGTGTGTTTTTACGAGATTTCGACATTTCTACCAAAATGTCATAAATTTTATGTACGGTTTCTATATTCTTTTGAATAATCTCCCGACTTTCTTTAACTTGACTTAAATGAAATTCCCGAAGTTCTGCATAAGGGCCACCGCCAACAAATTGACTTCCAACTTCATTTTGGATATCACCATTTACCATATTAATTATGGTATGCATTCGATTGCCTGATTTGGGAACTTCTTGTCTATTTAGTAGTTCGTTACCTAAGTCAGGAGAAGGTTCTGAAACCCAAGTTGTGATTTCTAATTCAACAACTCCAACTATTGCTTTCTTGATAGCATCAGCAATATCATCAAAATTAAATCCTTTTCTATCGGCATTCAGATTAGTAACTATTGTTTCAAAATCACCAACTTTTGTTGTAATAGCTTGGCCGTTACTTTCCCTGTTTTCTGTAAGAGTAGATTCCATAATATTCTGGTAGTTGCAAGTTTGAATACAAATAAAATCTAATTCTATATCATGTTGTCAGCATCCGCAATTTTACTTAAAAAAAGTAAGTAAACTCAAAACAACTTAATGATTGGAGGGATTGGTTGTGAATCCAATTAGGGAATTTTAGGAGCCATAAATCTTTCAAAATAAGCTATTTGAGCTTCTACTACTGAAATATAATAACTATTGCTTAATGTATAAATTAGTACTTAATATTTGGTTGGAGTCTACCCAATTAGATGTATTCTGTTTCGCTTGGATTGAAGAAAGTGAAGAGTAAAAATTTGCATAGTTTAATTAGTTGAAACAATTATCAGCTTTCCATATTTTTCTACTAAGGAAGAATGAAAATTACTTTTACTGTCCCTTGTGACTTGTTCCCTATTTGCAAAATAAATATAGTGCATACAATGAGGTAATCATACCAACAAAGACAAAAAATATGTGGTTATTATCTCGTCAAGCCGTTTTCGGGTCTTTTATAGTCTGTTTATGTATGTTAGGAATTGGACTAATTCAATTTCCCAAACTGCAAAAATTACTAGATAGCCAACAAGTTACCTCCTTGGAAATTTTAGAAAAAGATGTCAAAGCAGAAAATCTTAGGCTCAATTTTCTTAAAACAATGCCTAGTTTTGGTTATGATAACTTGATTGCAGATTGGGTGTATCTCAATTTTTTACAATACTTTGGCGATGAGGACGTGCGTGCCAAAACAGGCTATAGCCTCAGTCCAGAATATTTTGAAGTAATTATAGAACGCGATCCTCGATTTTTAGAAGTTTATTTAAGTCTTTCTACTAGTACTTCACTATATGCTGCTATGCCAGAAAGAACTATAAATCTGATAGAAAAAGGTTTAAAATCGCTATCTCCTCAAGTAGAGGACAAAGCTTATTATGTGTGGCGTTATAAAGCAATTGATGAGTTATTATTTTTAGGAGACTCTCAAGCTTCCCGAAAATCTTTTTTAATGGCGGCAAAGTGGGCTAGTCAGTTTTCTGATGAAGAAAGTAAGTATGTAGCAGCTACTTCCTTGAAAACTGCTGAATTTCTCAGTCAAAATCCTAACAGTAAATACGCACAAATAGCGACTTGGGCAATGATATTAAGTAATCAAGTAGATAAATATACTCGTCAAAGAGCAATTAACGCAATCGAAGCTTTGGGAGGAAAGATAGTGACAACTCCAGAAGGTAATCAAAAAGTTATCTTTCCTCCAAAAGATTGAATTATAAGTAGAGACGCGATTAATCGCGTCTGTACAATAGTCAGTGGTCAGTAGTCACAGAAAAAATAACTAATAATTAACAACTGATAACTGACAAATGACAAATGACAAATCAAATTTTTTGGTACAACGGCAAACTAATTAAATCTCAAACCCTTGAATTAGATATTAACGATCCGGGGTTGCTCTATGGGGCAACGATTTTTACAACGCTACGAGTTTACAACAACTCGCTTGATAGTAGTTTAACTAACTGGCTCTTGCATTGCGATCGCCTCCTGTTTTCTTTGCAATCTTTTGGTTGGCAGCAACCAGACTGGAACCGCGTCCGTCAAGGTGCAGAAATTCTCTGCATGCACTTCCCCATTCTTAGAATCACCCTATTTCCCGATGGACGAGAATGGATAACTGGGAGGTTGTTACCACAAGATTTGACAGAAAAACAAAACAATGGCATTACCACAACTTTGGCAACATCAGAACTTTATCGCTGTTTACCCTCTCATAAAACTGGAAACTACCTCAGCGCTTGGTTAGCAAAAACTAGCGCCCAACAGTTGAATGCTCAAGAAGCGATTTTAGTGGATGCCGCAGGCAATTGGCTAGAAACTACCACAGGCAACCTCTGGGGGTGGCACGATGGCAATTGGTGGACACCGCCGCTAACAGCAGGAATTTTACCGGGAATTGTGCGATCGCAACTAATTAATTGGCTGCGAAACCAGGATTTAGTAGTGCGGGAAGAACCTTGGACTGGAGAATTAGTTCGGGGTTTTGAAGCGATCGCCTACACTAATAGTGTGGTAGAAATTATCCCCATCCATACCGTTCGCCAGCCTACAGAATCGTTACAATATAATCCCCACCATCCGATTTTTCAGCAAATAAGGGTTTTTTTAGCATGACAGGAGTGCCATTCTGTTATACCTTAAGATAAGTTAACATAATTCTTAATAATGCCTTTCTCTTTTAGAGACGCTACGAGAACGCACAAAAAATACAGGAGGATAGACCTCAGTGAATAAACGATGGAGAAATGCGGGGCTGTACGCGCTGCTGTTTATTGTTGTAATTGCCTTAGGAACAGCATTCTTTGATAAGCAACCTCAACAAAGAGATCAATGGCGGTATAGCCAGTTTATTCAAGAAGTTGAAAAAGGCAGAGTCGAAAAAGTCAGTTTGAGTGCAGACCGGGCTACAGCTCTGGTTACACCTAAATATGACCCCAATAAAAAGTTAGTAACTTTGGTCAACGACCCAGACTTGATCAATACTCTCACTAAACAAGGCGTTGATATTTCCGTTTTACCCCAAACCGATGAAGGTTTTTGGTTTAAAGCATTAAGCAGCTTATTTTTCCCTGTATTACTTTTGGTTGGCTTATTCTTCTTGCTACGCCGCGCTCAAAGTGGCCCGGGCAGCCAAGCTATGAACTTTGGCAAGTCCAAAGCCAGAGTCCAAATGGAACCCCAAACTCAGGTAACTTTTGGCGATGTCGCTGGTATTGACCAAGCCAAGTTGGAATTAAACGAAGTAGTAGACTTTTTGAAAAACGCCGATCGCTTTACCGCAGTTGGTGCAAAAATTCCTAAAGGTGTATTATTAGTCGGCCCTCCCGGTACAGGTAAAACCCTCCTAGCTCGTGCTGTCGCTGGTGAAGCTGGCGTACCATTCTTCTCCATCTCCGGTTCGGAATTCGTAGAAATGTTTGTGGGTGTGGGTGCATCCCGCGTCCGCGATTTGTTTGAGCAAGCTAAATCCAATGCTCCCTGTATCGTCTTCATTGATGAAATTGACGCTGTAGGTCGGCAACGGGGTGCTGGTTTAGGCGGCGGTAACGACGAACGCGAACAAACCCTCAACCAATTGCTTACAGAAATGGACGGCTTTGAAGGTAACACTGGCATTATTATTATTGCCGCTACCAACCGTCCTGATGTACTAGATGCAGCACTGTTGCGTCCTGGTCGCTTTGACCGTCAAGTTGTCGTAGACCGTCCCGACTATGCCGGACGCAGCGAAATCCTCAAAGTTCACGCCCGTGGTAAGACCTTGGCGAAAGATGTGGACTTGGATAAAATTGCCCGTCGCACTCCAGGGTTTACAGGTGCAGATTTGTCCAACTTGTTGAATGAAGCCGCAATTTTAGCAGCGCGGCGCAATTTGACAGAAATTTCCATGGATGAAATCAACGATGCCATCGACCGCGTGCTAGCCGGGCCAGAGAAGAAAGACCGGGTAATGAGCGAAAAACGCAAAACCCTAGTGGCATATCACGAAGCTGGTCACGCTTTAGTTGGTGCTTTGATGCCAGACTATGACCCAGTACAAAAAATCAGCATCATTCCTCGCGGTCGCGCAGGTGGTTTAACTTGGTTTACCCCCAGTGAAGACCGGATGGACACTGGTTTGTACAGCCGTGCTTATCTAGAAAATCAGATGGCAGTGGCATTAGGCGGTCGTATCGCCGAAGAATTAATCTTTGGTGACGAAGAAGTTACCACTGGTGCTTCTAACGATTTGCAACAGGTAGCGCGAGTTGCCCGTCAGATGATTACAAGATTTGGCATGAGCGATAAACTCGGCCCAGTCGCCCTTGGTCGTCAGCAAGGCAACATGTTCCTCGGTCGGGACATCATGTCAGAGCGCGATTTCTCTGAAGAAACCGCAGCTGCCATTGATGAAGAAGTCCGCAAACTTGTGGATGTAGCCTACCAACGCGCTAAAGATGTGTTGGTAAGTAACCGCCACATTCTCGATCAACTAGCGCAAATGCTGGTTGATAAAGAAACAGTAGATGCTGAAGAATTGCAAGAAATTCTGTCGAATAATGACGTGAAAACTGCTGCATTCGCCTAACGATTGTAGAGACGCGATTAATCGCGTCTAATGGTAAAATTTGGGGTAATTCTGGAACTTTCTAGAGTTACCCTAATTTTTTGCGATCGTTTAATCAAAAATGATATTAATTTCGACTTAATACTTGTGTCATTGTCGCGCTTCGTTAGATATTATTATCTTACGCGTACATAAATTTGATAGAACCTTTTAATTCAATTTTTCAATTAATAGAAAAAATTACACATTATGTTCTCAAGAGAAACTGACCAGCGTTGCTAATACTGCTTGTTATTTGTTTTTAGACCAAGTACTTCAGAAGAAAATGGAGAAAAAACAGATATGTTAATTTATATAAATATGACTTTCAGAATGCTTTTGAAGAACCTCTTCAGGGTAAAGTTCTCAACGCTAAAGTCTTAAAACTTGAAACAACTAAATGGGATCAAGAGAAAGTGCAATCTTGTTGATTAACTGCTTATTCCATCAAAATCAATCGCAGGGAGGTTAAACGAACTTACCACGGCAAAGGTCAATTGTTCATTGTTTTATCCTATACCATTAATACCTTTTGCAAAGATTTTTGTAACTAACTAAACTATATGTATGCTAATACATTTGTATGCTAATTAAGGTTGCGATCGCTACCACCATAATTGTGGCTATACTATTCAACTGTTCATCAGCAGATTGCTTTGCCTCATCCCAATTTTGGGACTCTGATAAATAGTATTTAAAGCTACTATTTCTTGAGGTAAAAATTTATTTTTTAACTTAATTAATGTGACATTTTAATTAAAATCATTTTTGTCTAAGCTAGATAAACTTTAAGTTAACTTTACTAAAAATTCAAACTTAATAAACAATATCCCTCCGGAAAAGCAAACTTTTCTAGGAAAATAAGAATGTCGGGAAACTTGAATACTTAAGTAGCCATTATGAACTGCGTACACTTGAACGAATGAAAATTTATCTTGCTGACTCATCGACTTTTACCTAGCACTCAACACTTTTAAGTCAGAGTCACGATAAAAATGTTTAGACAATACTTTACTGACCATAGTCTCAGAGTTTTAGGTAAATATGCTTAACACAGGTTTATTCAAATCCTTTACCCAACCAGTTGTGGGTGTGGCTTTATTGACAGCTTTTAATGCTGTTGTTCCGTCTGCCAGCCTAGCTCAGGGACAACCAGTCTTTCCTAGTACACAACCAGTCTTTACTAATACTCAAAACTTTCCAGAAAATACACCACCAATATCGCCAGCCATACAAGCAGTAGATACAAATTATTTATTAGGAGGCGGCGATCTCATCCGTGTAAACGTATTTGAAGTACCCGAATATACAGGTGAATATCAAGTTCCTCCAGGCGGAGCGATTAACTTACCTTTAATTGGCAGTGTACCTGTCCTCGGTCTAACAACAGAACAGGCTGCTGATGAAATTGCTAGAAGATACGCTCGCTTTCTCAAACGTCCCTTGATCTCAGTCAACCTTTTATCGCCTCGTCCCATAAATGTTTTGGTTGCTGGAGAAGTAACACGTCCGGGAGCTTACACTTTGAGCTTAAGTGGAGGCGCAGGCAATAATCCAGGCGTTCAATACCCAACTGTGCTAGCTGCCTTGACAACAGCTCAGGGAGTTACTTTGGCAGCAGATGTATCTCAAGTTAAATTAAAGCGTAAGACAGGACGCTCTTCTGAGCAAATTGTGACTGTCAATTTAAAAGACATTATCCAAACAGGTAATACAGCACAGGATATTACTTTAAGGGATGGAGACACCATCATTGTGCCAACTGCAACTACCTTCAACATAGCAGAAGCACGCAATTTATTTGCAGCTAACTTTGCTGCCAGTCAAACTACACCCCGTACAGTAGCAATCATTGGTGAAGTTAATCGACCCGGATCGTATCTTGTCTCTCCAGGTACTACCCCAGGTGGCACAGAAGGGGCAGCGGGTGGAGCTGCCGGCAGCGGTTTGCCAACTATATCACGGGCTGTTCAATTAGCTGGGGGAATTACCTCACAAGCTGATATTCGCAATATCAAGCTACGACGACCTACAAGAACTGGCACAGAACAAACAGTAGATATCAACCTCTGGCAATTATTACAGAGTGGTGATGTCAATCAAGACATCATCGTACAAGACGGAGACACAATTGTTGTTCCTACCGCCACAGAAATCAATCCCGCAGAAGCCACTCAATTAGCTACTACTACTTTGTCTCCTACAACCATTCAGGTTGGTGTAGTCGGTGAGGTAAAAAGACCGGGAGCCGTAGAAGTTCGACAAAATAGTTCTTTAAATCAAGTATTGCTTGCTGCTGGCGGCTTCAATGATTCTAGAGCTCGTAAGGCGACTGTAGAATTGGTTCGCCTTAATCCTAATGGCTCTGTCACCAAACGCGAAGTAAAAGTTGATTTCTCCCAAGGAATCAACGAGCAAACTAATCCCATACTCCGCAATAATGATGTTGTAGTAGTTAACCGTTCAAGATTAGCCAAATTTGGCGATGGTCTCGGTACTGTACTCAATCCTCTAGGCAGTTTATTAGGGGTGTTCAGGGCTATATTTACTGGTTTTTAGAGGTCGTTTCTAAATCTAACGAAGATGTTTCGTTTGAAGTTGCTTGCGATCGCTAGTTAGTCACAGCAGCTTCAAACCTAAAACAACAATTAATTGATAAATCAGGAATCAAAAACAAAGCCCAGCTATTTCATAATTAAAAAGCTGATATCGTATCATAATTTATTATTTAATTTTTTCCTTAAACAAATTTACATAATTATTTAGTTAGCAATCATACTATTACCAGCTGAGTCTAAGTCGTCATATAGTACTGAACTCACATATCCTACCTGTCTCAACAAGGGGACGCAAAGACGCAGAGCGTTCAGTTTGGTCAGGTCGGGAAACCATGTGCGGCAGTTCCTCTTTGGGGAAACCACCAAGACCAGACTGCCTCACCGCAGTGGCTCCCTTTGGGAGAAGACTCGCGCTTCGCTGCGCTATCGCAACCGACGGGAACCGCCAGGATTGCGACTGCCTCACCGCTACGCTAACACCACGCAATTGGCTCCTCAACGTACTGTCTCCCCAACGGACTGCTCACCGCAACGCAGTGGCTCTAAAATCTCAGATCCAAAATGGTATAAGTTTGAACTTTCAGAGAGTCCATATAAATTACAACTGGTAGGTAAGTAAACTTAATTACAAAAATACTCCTTGCCAGTATGTAATCAAGGTGCTTTAATAACGATCGCGTTCTGCCAAATAGTCCTGTTGGCAAAAGATGCACAAACCCATAGAGCCTTGTTATGAGACGTAGCTGCTGTGTTCATAAAATTACAGACTCGACACATTAGACTGAAAGGAACGACAAGGTAGTACCATGTCCTTTAAACTAAAATTTCTCTAAAAGCTAAACTAATTGGAGCATATATGGAGCCAATCATTGCTATTGTCTTAGCCCTTGTAGGCTATGCCTTAGGATCTGCAAAAATTATTAACGAAGGAAATGAAGCTTTAGTCGAACGCTTAGGGCGATATCATCGCAAACTTACACCAGGTCTTAACTTTATAGTTCCGCTAGTTGATTCCATTGTCATGGAAGATACTACACGAGAACAAATTTTAGACATTAAGCCGCAGAACGTGATTACAAAAGATAACGTTTACCTAGAAGTTGATGGCGTTGTCAACTGGCGAATTACCAATATGGAAAAAAGTTTTTACAAAATCGATGATATTCAGATTGCATTGACAACCCTGGCTCAAGTTGAACTCCGTGCTAACATTGCCGATAGAACTCTATCGCAAACTATTGCTTCTAGAAACGAGGTGAACCAATCCCTGTTACGGGTCTTAAACGATACAAGCGCAGAATGGGGAGTTCAAATTATTCGGGTGGATATTCAGAGCATTACACCGCCTGAGAGCGTACAGAAGTCAATGGCAGAGCAGCAAGCTGCTGAAATCAGAAAACAAGCTACTATCAGTACAGCAGAAGGAGATTTGCAAGCTGCGATTAAGAGAGCAGAAGCGACTAAGGAATCTATTCGCATACTTTCGCAAGCTATAACTTCCAAGCCAGAAACTAGAGAAATTCTCAAATATCTTGTAGCTCAAGAACATCTCGAAGCTAGCCAAAAACTTAGTGCCAGTACTAATGCTAAAATCGTCTTTCTCAATCCAGCATTATCAGAGGGGGCATTAGATCAGATGATTGGCGAGGCCGCAAGTCATGAAATTGATGACAATGGTTCTGAGAAAAGTTCTATTTAGTCCCAAGGCAATACCCACTCCGATACTCAATAACAATAGGTAGTATTAATGGAGATTGCTGTAACAGACCTTTGGTAAGGACTTTTAATCCAAAATCCAAAATTGATATACTGTGAGTTTTCAACCAGGTTGTGGCAACTGTCGAAACAGTGCATCAGCAACCAGTGAAACATCACGCATTTCTTGAACATCATGAACTCGTAATATATCAGCGCCATTAAAAATAGCAGCACAACACGCCGCTGCTGTTCCCCAAACTCGTGCTTTTGGCTCTGGTTGGTTTAAAATGCGACCAATAAAACTTTTACGGGATGCCCCAACTAAAATAGGGCAGTTGAGCGCTCTTAATGACTGCAAGCGGCGAAAAATTTCTAAATTTTGCTCATAATTCTTAGCAAAACCAATACCAGGATCGATGATGATTTTCTCTCGGTCAATGCCTACAGCAGTCGCCGTCGCTATTTGCTTTGCTAGGAAACTATAAATCTCCCCCATTAAATCTTGATAATCAGTCATTTGTTGCATCGTCAGCGGTGTTCCCCTGATATGCATCAAAATAATCGGCACATCTAAACTTGCGACTGTTGGCAGCATCTCTGAGTCAAACGTCCCGCCAGAAATATCATTAATAATATCCGCTCCAGCTTCTACAGACGCTTTGGCTACAGCAGCCCTAGTTGTATCCACAGAAATCGGCACTGAAATTTTTTCTCGTAGCACCTGCAATACAGTTAGTACCCGGTCGAGTTCTTCTGCAAGAGTTATTTGTTCTGCCCCTGGCCGAGTTGATTGACCACCTACATCGATAATGTCAGCTCCAGCAATCACCATTGCTTGCGCTTGTGCCAAAGCCGCAGAGGCAGTTTTAACCTCACCTCCATCACTAAAACTATCAGGGGTTACATTCAAAACACCCATTAAGTAAGTACGCTGTCCCCAATCGAAACAGCGTCCTCGAATTATCAAATTGCTGGACATAAATATGCTCTTATTTGGAGAGACCAAGGAGCAGGCGAAGCAGGGAAAAAGGGGACACAGAGAAAATTATTTAACAATTCTCTCCTCTGCCCCTTTGCCCCTCTGCTCCTCTGCCTCCTGACTCCTGACTCCTCATACATGAGATTAGTGATAGTTCACAATCCGAGCGAAACTTTCTGGTTCTAGACTCGCTCCTCCCACAAGAACACCATCAATTTCTGGTTGAGCCATAATCTCATCAATGTTACTTGGCTTTACTGAGCCACCGTATTGAATTGGTACATTTGGATTCTTCAGCTGACTGCGAATTAAGCCAATTACCCGATTTGCCTCCTTTGTTTCACAGGTGTCACCAGTACCAATCGCCCAAATCGGTTCGTAGGCAATCACTAAATTTTCCTGATCGACATTGATTAGCCCTTTGTCCAACTGGCTGATAATCAGTGACTCAGTTTCTCCAGCATCTCGTTGTTGTTTAGTTTCGCCTACACATAGAATCGGGGTAAGACCAAACTTTTGAGCACCTTTGAGGCGCAGATTAACGGTCGCGTCCGTTTCACCAAAGTATTGCCGACGTTCGCTATGACCGACAATTACATAACGTACACCAATTTCTGTTAGCATCGGGCCAGAAATCTCACCTGTATAGGCTCCAAATTCTGCCCAATGGACATTTTGTGCCCCCAGTTGTACGCGGCTACCATGTAAATTTCTGGATAAAGCACTGAGGTCAGTGAAAGGAGGGCACAACAGTATTTCTCGCTCTTCAGGCGTTTCCTGTAAATGAGGCAGAAATCCTTGTAAAAACTCTTCGGACTCTGCCTGAGTCTTGTACATTTTCCAGTTACCAGCAATAACGATTTTACGCACAGGCAATTTAGTCAAGTTCCTAACGCTACTAGATGCATTTTTCAGTTTAGGACTTTTTGGGAGTCAGTTGTCAGTTGTTATTCTTCCTCTGCTCCCCTGCCTCCTCTGCTCTCCTAACTCCCCAATCTCACCAATACACTGCTAAAAATAACTAGGATAAGAAATAGGGTGAATCTCAAATCCCAAATCTCAACTTGCAAATTGATATGACTTCGACTTTGCCCTTGCCCGATCCTCATCAAAGTGATTCAGCTAACACTGATGCAAATTCTCTCAACTGGGAGGAAGAACTAGATAGTGCCATTTTCAGCTTTGAAGACATTCAAAAGGAACTCAACTATAAACAAGCACAAACGGCGCTGCGGAACTTAGTAGCCAATCTCGACCTCACCCCCCAAGAAAAATCTGGTTTAGAGGGGGAAATTGCTGATTTGGAAACCATGCTGGGTAAGTTGGATCGCATGGTAGTACAGATTGCTGCTTTTGGTATGGTAGGACGGGGTAAATCTTCTCTACTTAATGCCTTGGTTGGACAAACGGTGTTTGAAACTGGGCCTTTACATGGTGTCACCCGTGCTGCACAACGAGTTAATTGGAGTATTAATGAGGAGGCAGTTGGGGAAACTGAACGTGCTGCCTTGCGGGTTACTCTTCCTGGAATCGGTCAATCTCAAGTGGAATTAATTGACACTCCTGGGTTAGACGAGGTGGATGGCGATACTCGCGCGGCATTAGCTGAACAGGTGGCAAAGCAGGCAGATTTAATTCTGTTTGTGATTACTGGTGATATGACAAAGGTCGAACATGAAGCCTTATCGCAGTTGCGGGAAGCAGGTAAACCGATTGTTTTGGTGTTTAACAAAGTAGACCAGTATCCAGAAGCCGACCGGATGGCAATTTACCGTAAAATTCGAGATGAAAGGGTGCGGGAGTTAGTCACACCCCTAGAAATTGTGATGTCTGCGGCATCACCACTGGTGAAAACGGCAATTCTGCGTCCTGATGGTACTAGGGGCGTGCAGTTGCGTACAGGTAGTGCCCAAATCGAGGAACTGAAGCTGAAAATTTTAGAGATTCTGCACCGTGAAGGTAAAGCTTTGGTTGCTCTCAACACCATGCTTTATGCTGATAGCGTAAATGAGCAATTGGTGCAGCGAAAACTAATGATTCGCGAACAGAACGCCAATCAGTTAATTTGGAAGGCTGTAATGACAAAGGCAGCTGCGATCGCTCTCAATCCTATAACTGTAGTAGATATACTGAGCAGTGTAGTAATTGATATAGTTCTGATTTTGGGTCTATCTAAACTCTATGGCATTCCCATGAGCGAAAGCGGTGCAGTACAGTTGCTACAAAAAATCGCCTTGAGTATGGGCGGTATCGGTGCTAGTGAACTAGTGGCAAACTTGGGCTTGAGTGGGCTAAAAACATTACTTGGCATCTCTGCATCTGCCACTGCTGGGGCTACCCTTGGCCCGTATATATCGGTGGCACTCACTCAAGCAGGTGTAGCTGGTGTTTCTTCTTATGGCATTGGACAAGTTACCAAGGTTTATTTAGCCAATGGAGCAACTTGGGGAAATGATGGTCCCAAAGCTGTCATTACTAAGATTTTGGCAACCCTTGATGAGACTTCTATTCTTAACCGCATTAAAGATGAATTGCAACTGAAGTTAAGATTCAAAAGATAAAAAATAATGGCTCTTTCAATAGCTCGTGGCATTGATCTGCGGTAGCAAGCATCTTCCACAGTGATAGGATGTCCAACATGGGCGAATTGTAGCTTTGGGGAGGGGTTTGCCCATGTGTTGCATTCTTTTTTAAAATTAATATTACTACATTTTTACTCGGTTAATCATCATGCCGAAATTCTATCTTCACCGAACTGGGAAGATTCTGACTGCTATTCTACCCCTTTGTCAAACAAACGGCTTTCCCTCAAGGCAAACATAAGCCCAGTCTACTTCAAGGGAAAATTATTCAAGATGTTCAAAACAGTGCAATGTCGATGTATAGGATGATTTATATTGCATTAGCTCCGCTCGCCGTAGGCATCGCTGACCGTGAGCGGTTACGCCATCGCTCGTCTGATTCGGGACTAGCAGCAATTGAGTAAACCTTTAGATCGACTCAAATAGGCGTACAGGAACGTTCAAAAAATGTCAACTTTATTATATTTTGTAATTGGTTTTTTTGTGCTTTTGGTGATTGTAATTGCGGCTTATCTCCTGACTGCCCGCAAGTATCAATCCTCAGCCACAGTCGCTAATTCCTACGATCAATGGACTCTTGACGGCATCGTAGAGTTTTATTGGGGGGAACACATTCACCTCGGTCACTACGGTTTACCACCGCGACGAAAGGATTTTCTGGCTGATTTAAACGCTGTCACTTTATGTGATATCTGCGGTTTGAACTACCTCCTACACATCGCAAAATTAATCAACAAACAACATACTTTAAACTGAGTTCGGGATAAGGAAAAGGACAGGTAGTAAGCTGAAAATTCAGAGTTTTAAGATATAACACAAAATTGACAATGTAAATTAGTAGCTAGTATCAATTTACGAGCATTACAGCTACAAATCAATCTCCCTTATTATCCCCTGCTCCTTGCCTCTGTGCCTCTTTGTCCCTCTATCTATACTTAAGGATGCTGTAGATGGTTGCCCAAATCCAAGAATTAGATGCCCTACATTGGGTGAAAACTCGTTCCTCTCTTGACTCTACCCAATCTACATTCCTAATGTGGACAGGTAAAATTTATAGTTTTATTCCCACAGAGAAAAGAAAGCTTCTGTTCAAGATGCTGGGTTTGAGTATTAGTAGGTGCATTCCTACAGCGGAAGATAGCTGGAATTTTACTTCTAGGGAGCTAACTTACTATCTTGACCCTGAGACAGGTGAAATGCTGCGAAAATGGGAAAATCCTTGGACAGGTGAGATCCTACCAGTAATACACGTTGCCAATAATCCGGTACAGGGTAAGTTTCAGGGTAAATTTCCTGCCCATGTAGAGGGAGATACTACAACCTTTGTTTTTGATATTTTTCCCACTTACCCGAATATCCTGGCAGAAGATCCGAAATTTGCTGAATACAGTCCCTATGCAACATATCAAGCAGCGGAATTATTTAAACTAACAGTGCCAACCGCAGATTTATTCAACTCAGAACTTCTTTCAGTTTCTCAACTCAGACTGAGTTGGGATAGGATTGGTCAGTGGCTTCCTTGGATGAAGATGGGCGATCGCTCTGGTAATCTCATCTATAGTGCTAGTGGGAGTAAAGTAGGTGGTTTAACAGAATTGCCCCAGTTGCTGCAAGATGAAATTAATAACCGCATTCCTTTATACAAGCAAGCTCCAAAAGCTTACTTAGATGGCGAAGATATGACCTCTTGGCTGTACTTCCAAAAACACTTTCAGGCTTACTTAGCTGGCGAAATCTTCCCACTTCCCGAAACAGAAGATTTTTGAACTGGGGACTGGGGACTGAGTTAGGAGAGACGCGATTAATCGCGTCTGTACAAGAGTTAGGAGTTAGAGTTTTATCTTTATCCTCCCCTGCCCCCGTGCCCCTCTGCCCTCGTGCCTCCTGTCCCTCCACCTCCAGTCCCTCATGCATGTGGAAATTTTTCTCCTATAGAAAGGCACAAATCATACCTAAAGGTAGATCGGTACTTCAGCTATTTAACAGAAAATCTAACATAACGTCCGTTATATAGCCGATTAGCAAATGCGATCTCCTATATATCAAATCACCAAGCTTAAACAGACAGCAGCGCTTAGAAAACTAGAAATAAGCAAACTGATTTGTGAACTTCGACAATTGACAATATTCAGCCAAGAGCAACTTACAACTGTATTAGGTGTTGCTGACGGTACAAGCGATCGCCGGGAAAACGGCCATATACAACCATCTCCATTAGCACTCAAGCAAATTAAAACAGTATCAGAAGATTTGGGAAATTCGCCAGAGCTAAAGTTGCACAAACGCAGCCAACATCTCCTCACTAAATATTTTTTAGAAGCGGAGTAGAGATTGTGACGGGTGAAGCAAAACAGATTGTTTCCACAGTGAATTTTCAATCACTATTTGAATCATTACCTGGTGCATATTTGGTGTTGGCACCAGACTCACCAAAGTTCACAATTGTGGCAGTCAGCAATACTTACCTACGGACAACTAATACCAGACGAGAGGAAATTCTTGGATGCGGTATCTTTGAAATTTTTCCTGATAATCCTGACGCTCCCTTGGCGACTGGGGCGCAAAATCTGAGGCGATCGCTCTTTACAGTGCTGCAAAATCAGAATGCGGATGTCATGGCGTTGCAGAAATACGACATTCCGCGTCCAGAATCAGAAGGCGGTGGGTTTGAAGAACGGTACTGGAGTCCAGTAAATTCGCCTGTTATAGAAGCAGCTAACAAAGTCGCTTACATTATTCATCGTATCGAAGATGTGACAGAATTTGTGCAACTTCAGCAAAAGCACAACGAACAGGAGCGGGAAAATCAAGCATTGCGAGTCCGCGCTGAGGAAATGGAAGCGGAAATTTCTTCTAGAGTCCAGGAATTAAAGGAGGTCAACCGACAGGGACAAGCTGCAAATCAACCAGTAGCGGAATTAGATCGCACCAAAAACATTTTCTTGAATATTGAAACTGGACAAGTTCAGACAGTTGACGAACCAAAGGAGCAATTTTTAATTCTAGATAGCAAGTGGCGCTATACCTATGTCAACGATCGCGTAGTGGAAATAGTCGGAAAACTTAGAGAAGACTTGCTGGGCAAAAGTATCTGGGAATTGTTTCCCGATCTCGTCGGCAGTGAATTTTACACCCAAGCCCATCGGGCTGTAACCGAGCAAAGACCCGTACAATTTGAATATTTCTATCCGCTATGGAATCGCTGGTTTGAGAACCGCATCTACCCCACTAACAATGGAGTCTCAATTCTTGTAACAGAAATCAGCGAACGCGAACGAGCCGAAGCAACGCGACAGCGCAGTGAAGAACGCTACCGAGCTTTTGTTGACCAAAGTTCGGAAGCTATCTGGTGCTTTGAAACCGAATTACCATTACCGATTGACTCACCTGAAGAGGAGCAAATCGAACATTTCTATCGGCATTGCTACTTAGCAGAATGCAACCAAGTAATGGCGCAAATGTACGGCGCGTCCTCTGCTGGTGACTTGATTGGAGCAAGGGTAGCAGATTTGCTAGTACAATCAGACCCCCGTAACCTGGAGTATTTGCGTGCCTTTATTCGGTCTGGTTATCGACTGGTGAATGCGGAATCCTATGAGGTGGATCGACAGGGCAATCCAAAAGTGTTTTTAAATAATCTGGTCGGTATTATTGAGGATGGAATGCTGCTACGAGCTTGGGGTACTCAGCGCGATATTACAGATCGCAAACGAGCCGAAGCAGCATTGCAAGAAAGTGAAAAAAGATTCCGTCAGATGGCACAAACCATTCAAGATGTCTTCTGGATTACGGATTTCGATCGGCAGCAAATTCTTTATGTCAGTCCTGCCTACGAACAGATTTGGGGACAATCCTGTGAAAGTTTGTACCGCAACTTCGGGCAATGGATTGAAAGTATTCATCCAGAGGATCGAGAACTGGTGCAAAGTGCTGCCAATCAATGCATGGAAAATGGGAATTTGAGTATTGAATATCGAGTTGTGCGTCCGGATGGTTCGGTGCGGTGGGTACGCGATCGCGGTTACATCCTTCAGAATGAACCGGGACAAACTCGGCGCATCGCTGGCATTGCCGAAGATATCACCGAACGCAAACATATAGAAGCTGCTCTGCAACAAAGTACGACGATTCTCAATGCCATCAATCAAACTTCACCCACTTTGATTTATGTCAAAAACCGAGAGGGACAAATACTGATGGCAAATCCAGCAATGATTCGGTCCATCGGTAAACCAGAGACAGAAATTATTGGCAAAACTGATATTGAGTTTCACATTAATCGAACCGAAGCCGAACAGATCGTAGAGAACGATCGCCTGATTATGCAAACCGGACAATTACTGGTATTTGAAGAAATCCTGGAAGTAGCTTCAGGTAGGCGCACTTATCTTTCGACAAAATCGCCTTACCGAGATAGCCAAGGCAATATTATTGGATTAATTGGCATTGCATTTGATATTACTGCTCGCAAACAAGCCCAACAAGAACTCCAGCAAACCTTACAAACCTTAAGCACACTGATTAAAGCTTCGCCACTGCCGATTGTTGCGATCAAACTTAACATGACGGTACAGCTTTGGAATCCGGCAGCAGAGCGGTTATTTGGTTGGAGTGAAACTGAGGTTTTGGGTCAACTGATTCCAATTGTTCCAGAAGAAAAACAAGAAGAATGCCGTCAGGTAAGAGCAGCTGTGGCCAAGGGAGAAATTTTTGCTGGTGTAGAAACTTATCGCCGTAAGCGTGATGGTTCAAGGGTATTCGTTAGTATTTCAGCAGCTCCGCTCTACGATGAATCTAGCAGCATCAATGCGATCGTGCTGATTTTTCAAGATGTTACCGCCCAAAAAGCTGCCGAAGCCATCCTGCGGCAAAGTGAAGAACGCTATCGGTATTTAGCAGAATCGATCCCGCAACTAGTGTGGACTGCCAACGCTGATGGAATGCTCACCGATGTCAATCAACGCTGGTTAAAATACACGGGATTAACCCTTGCCCAAGCTCAAACCGCAGGCTGGCAAGCGATTATACATCCTGACGAACTACCTACTCTCAGCCAAAATTGGGTAGCCGCGCAACAAGCCGGTACAAACTATCGAGCCGAAGGGCGGATGCGACGAGCAGATGGGGCGTATCGCTGGCATTTGCACCAAGCGGTACCGTTGAAAAATGCCCAGGGTCAGCCAATTAAATGGTTTGGTACAGCAACAGATATCGAAAATCAAAAACAACTAGAGCAACAGCGCCAGCAGCTACTAGAACAAGAGCAACTTGCTCGTGCCGAAGCCGAAACAGCTAACCGCATCAAAGATGAATTTTTAGCTGTTTTGTCTCACGAGTTGCGATCGCCCCTTAATCCAATTTTAGGTTGGACAAGTCTATTGCGTCATGGTAGGTTAGATGCTGAAAAAACGGCTTACGCACTAAAAACCATTGAACGCAATGTAAAATTACAGGTGCAACTGATTGAAGATTTGCTCGATGTCTCTCGCATTCTGCGGGGTAAACTCAGCCTCATCATGATTCCTGTGAATTTAGCATCGACAATCGCAGCTGCTAAAGAAACTGTGCAGTTGGCGGCTCAAGCCAAATCAATTCAAATTCAGACAGTCCTCGATCCAAATATCGGGCAAGTTTTGGGAGATTCTGCTCGTCTACAGCAAGTGATTTGGAATTTATTGAGTAACGCCGTGAAATTTACTCCATCAGGCGGACGGGTGGAAATTCGGCTGTCACAGTTACTGGTGACTGGGGGACAAGAGGGACAAGGTGGACAAGGGGACAAGAAAACAAGGGGAGTAACTACAGACTTATGCCTAATCCCCATTTCCCCTAATCCCCAGAGGGGGCCCCAAGTTCCCCAATCCCTAATCCCCAACTATGCTCAAATTCAAATTAGCGATACGGGTAAAGGCATTCATCCTGACTTTTTGCCGCACGTGTTTGAGTATTTCCGTCAGGAAGATGGTGCAACCACCCGTAAGTTTGGGGGGTTGGGGTTAGGGCTGGCGATTGTCCGTCACTTAGTCGAACTACATGGTGGTACTGTTCGAGCCGAAAGTCCAGGAGAAGGGCAAGGGGCCACTTTCACTGTCAAGTTGCCGCTGTTAAAGCAGGATAAAACTATAAAAGATGAAGATAATTCTTCACCTCCCACACCTGATGCCTCACCCCTTGCTGGTATACGAGTGCTTGTAGTCGATGATGATGCGGATACAAGAGAGTTAATAGCCTTCATCTTAGAGCAGGCTGGAGGGAGCGTTACCAGAGCAGTTTCGGCGATGGAAGCACTCGAAGTTATGATACAGACTAAACCCCATGTGCTAGTAAGTGACATCGGGATGCCCGATATCGATGGCTACATGCTAATGCGACAAATTCGCGCCATGCTACCAGAACAAGGTAGCCAAATTTTAGCGATCGCTCTCACTGCCTACGCTGGGGAAATGAATCAGCAACAGGCGCTTGCCGCAGGGTTTCAATACCATATCGCTAAGCCAGTAGATGCCAACCAGTTAGTGCAAGCTATCACAAGTTTTCTGGGCGTAAAAAAGACTTAACCAAGAAATTGAAAGACAAGGGGACTTCCAAAGAAAAATATCCAATCGCATTGATGAAACAGGAGGATTATGAAAGTATTGAACGTTGGTGGGAAATAATTTTTAGTGCCTATCTTTTAGTTAGCATTCAAGCAACCTATTGTTAACTCGATCCCCAATCAAGCCCAACATATACTTCCGGGCGTTGCATAACAGTGGGATGAATTGGAGTAAGCAGGGGAAGCAGGGGGAGAATTTTAGAAGTTGCTAAATCATCCCGTAACTATGCAACATATACTTCCGAATTATCGTCCTCAACTGACTCGAATATTTCTCAACATAGTCAACATTCTAATTGGGAGTCTGGTACAACATGGAAGAGTGCTTGGAATAACCTGAGATTGATTAGTCAACCCTATATCTTTTACTGTTTAATTCGACCTTGGCTAACAGTATTTAACATTCCTGGTATGAAACGTTGCTTTTTGAAATTAATTGACTTCATGAATGATTGACTTCATGAATGATTTTCGGGCTTCTCTGGTCAGTTTTCCTCTTACTAGTTGAATATTTACTACTTTTTTATCTTCCTAAAGTAACAAAAGAAGGGTTATATCATAATATTAAAGCCCCTTTTTTAAGGGGCTTGGAGAAATCATCTATCTATAATCTTGGTTTTGAATATTACGCAGACGTGCAGCATCACGAATATTGTAGTCAGAACGAGTAAAGCGATCGAGTTGCTTTTCAAAGAAATCTCGATTGGCTTGTAGGTGTTCGGGATTGGGGTCGTCTAAAGGATGTAAAAGTGCTGTTCGCAAAGCTTGAATTACCGCAGAAGTTACACAGTACATTGACCTTTGAAAACTAATACCTAGCTGAATCAACATATCATCTTCACCACGGCAATATTTGCTATAGTAATCAACAAGATAAGGTGGCAGGAAATGCAACATGTCTTGCATTAACAATGTCGGCGGAATGCCAGCCGTACCTACTGGAAATACATCAGCATAGAGAATGCCATAGTGGAAATCTTTCTGGTCTTCTGGTATTTGACGCGCTTGAGCATTATAAGATTTTGTCCCCCGAAAAGGAGCAGTGCGGTAGAAAACAGCTTCTACATAGGGTAATGCTGCTTCATACAGCCACGTAAAACCCTTGGATTTAGGAACAATTTCGTAGCATTGACCGCGAATATAAACATGATGGTAAATCGGACGATCTGCGATCGCAAATATCCCATTGACTATAAAATTCATTGCCTCTGGAATGCTGGCGATTGTACCTTCATCATAGCGATCGGACATTTCAAAAAATACAGGTGCCATGACTTCCCAGAATAAGCCCAGATTAGCGTAGTAAGACATCTGGCGGCATTGTTCTAAAAACATATCTGGGAACAGCTTGTAAAGTCCCAGCATTACCGGGTTACCTTGGAAGTATGCTTTAATTGCCCTATCGGCATTGGCTTTGTATTCTTCAGAATCTAAGTAAGGGTCAAATTTTCCACCCATACCTCTATGCCACAGCATCGCCCGCATACAAGCTTCGGCAAATTCCATGTTAATGCGATCGTGGAACAAATGATGTAATAACTTCGGCATTTTGAAGGTTTCACCTTTCTCAAGAAATGCCAAAAGTTCTGGATGGGCAGTGGCTTCGCCGCGCCAAACTCGTAAATCGGCATCATCGCCAGCGTAATGATTATGCAGTTCTAAATACTCTTTGGGCAAGAAGTATTTAAAGAAAGGAAACGGGTCTAAAAATACATGTTCGGCAATATAAAGCAAGTCACGCCAGTAAAAGTCCATCGGCACTGCATAAGCTTTATATAAACCGATGATTTGCATTAAATTTTCTGGAGTATCCGGCAACATTGCACCGCCAGCTTCTAAGCGATGAATGACTTCAGCAAATTCATGTTTGGAAGGAGGTAATTTAGTTACTGTCATATTAATCGATAGTTGGTGTAATTAATTGTTGACGTATTTTCAAAGCATGGAAAATGTTCAAAACATCTGTAGTCAGTTGTTTTCTAATAGCCACTGACAACTGACTACTGACTATTAACTACTTGAGAGATTACGGTTTTTTCCGCTGGGAGAATTGCCGCTACCATTGCTGTAGTTGTCGGTTCACTCCAACGCACCAACCAAGTGGGTTGTATTCCCAAAAAGATGATAAAAGCTGCCAAAATTAAGGCTGGTATTTTTTCAGACCACAAGACTTTCGGATAGTAGGCTAAGTTGTTATCGAGTTTGCCAAAACAGGTGCGATTGAGGAGGATAACAAAATACACTGCGGTTAAGCCAGACGCTACTACACACAACAGTGTGGAGATGGGAAAGACAGAGAAACTACCTTGGAAGACGATAAATTCAGCGATGAATCCTGTTAAACCGGGAATACCAGCGCTAGCCATGCCGCTTAAAACTAGTAAGGCGCTAATCAAAGGTAAACCGCGTATGGGACTCATTAAGCCGTTGAGTTTATCTAACTCGCGGGTGCCGACTTTCGCTTCCACGACTCCAACTAAGTGGAAAAGAATTGCCAGGATGAGTCCGTGGCTAAACATTTGGGCGACAGCACCGACAAGTGCCAGGGAAGTACTAGCAGCACTAGCTAGCAATACATAGCCCATGTGACCGATGGAACTGTATGCTACCATGCGCTTGATATCTTTTTGGGCGATCGCAACTACTGCCCCATAAATGGTGCTAACTGCTCCCCAAATTGCCAAGGTCGGTGCGATAATGCTCCAAGTTTCAGGAAACATGCCCATACCAAACCGCAATAGTCCGTAAGTTCCTAACTTGGCTAACACCCCACCCAAAAGAATGGCAATTGGTGCTGAAGCTTCAACATAAGCATCCGGTAACCAAGTATGGAAGGGAACCAGGGGAATTTTAATTCCAAAACCTAACACTATCCCCGCTAGTAAGAGGATTTGCATTCCTGTTGATAGGGTTTGGGTAGAGACTGCATCACAAGCAAAACTGGTAGAACCAGTTAGCCACACCATACCCAAGAAGGTTGCCAGAATTAAAGCCCCCGAAACAGCGGTATAAATTAGAAACTTGATACCAGCGTAAGCCCGCTTTTCTCCTCCCCAAATGGATATCAGCAAATAGAAAGGAATTAATTCTAGTTCGTAGAACAGGAAGAATAGTAGCAAATTCTCTGCTAAAAATGCACCCGCAACGCCGCCATTCACCAATAAAATCATTGAGTAGAATAGCCGAGGGCGTTCGATTTGTTTACTACTGCTGTAAATAGCAATCCAGGTGAGTAGGCTATTTAATACCACCATCAAAATTGATAGCCCATCAACTCCTAATTGATAGCTCAAACCTAGGGTTTCATTCCAAGGAAGATATTCTTGAAATTGCATTCCTGGATTTTTGATATCAAATTTTAACAGAATAAACAAATTCCAGAGTAAGACGATTCCAGAAAAGTATAATGCTCCTAAACGAATACCATTTGCCGGAATCTTTTTAGGTAGTAATGCTATAATAGCTGCCGCGCAAATGGGGAGCAAGATTAAAACACTCAACATGGCAATTTGGAGTTTGGTAAAAGTTGATTTCTGACGGTAGACTGTTAGCGGTTAACAGTCTACTTTGATCAATGTGCAATGCTTTTGGCGTAAAAGCGTAATAGATAACTAATGAAATAAGACACAAAAGTTAACTAACTAGGCTGATTTTGCCAGTATCTAAATCGTAATAGCCACCAACTATTTTTAGTTTTTTAGCTTTGATTAATTCCGATAGCACGGATGAAGATTTAAGCGTTTCAATTTGTGCCAAAATGTTAGCTTTACAGGCCTTTTCTAATCTATCTCCTGATTGGTCTTTATAACTTTCTACATTTGGTTTAATTGCTTCTATCAATTTGCCAATTTGTCCGGGTACTGAACCACCTTTGATAGCGGCTTCTACCGCCCCACATCTTTCATGACCTACTACCAGAATTAGCTTGGATCCTAATATTAAACTACCAAACTCTAGGCTGCCAATTTGCTGTGGTGTGGCGATATTACCCGCTATACGGCAGACAAATAAATCTCCCAGACCTTGGTCAAAGACAATCTCGGAAGGAACTCGTGAATCTGCACAACCGAGAATAGAAGCAAACGGCTTTTGACCTTTGGCGACTTCCTGCAAACGTGTAAGGTTTTGGTTAGGATTTTTACGTTTTCTTTTGACAAAGCGATCGTTACCATCCAACAATTCTTGCAATGCTTTATCGGGGGTAAACTCATCTTTAGCTGGAGTTTCTTCGGCTATAACTAAGTTAGAACTAACTCCTGCTGTGACGACTCCTGTAGCGATCGCACCTGCACTGTATTTGAGTAAATTTCTTCTGGAAAGATAGTTTGTAGTCATTGGATTCTCCTTACTGGATCGAAAAAGTAGAGATTTAATTACAAAGAATTCAAGAGTCAGAATTCAGTATTCAGTATTATTTTTGGAAGGTTTGCAGATGAATATCCGGGTTTCATTTCCTTATTAATTGATTCTGAATTCTGTATTCTGGATTTTGCCTTCTAAATTCTGTATGCTTCAAAACATCAGATTTAAAAACAGATTTCCCCAGTATTGCCAAGTCAGAAATCCTCCTAATATACCTACTACTAAGAGAATTGTGAAAGCATAAAACTGCGTTTGTCCGGTAGTGCTGTACTTGAGACTTTCGCCACTGAACAGCGAAAACAAACCAACCATATTCACGATGCCATCGACTACGAAGCGGTCAATCATATCGACAAGTTTGGAAAGTTGGGCAACGCCGAAAATAATAGTCATGCGATAGAGTTTCGGCGTGTAAAAGTCGTATGCCAGCAAATCTTGTAAACCTTTCCAAGGTAGGCGAATCGGTTTAGGAATATTGCTTAAATAAATCACGCCAGTGACGCTACAACCAAAAAGAGTTGACCAAATTAACAGTAGTGCGACATCTTTGTTAAGGGTTACCCAACTGGGTAACAGTGATAAGCTTTGCAACACTAAGGGAAGATGCAGAGTAAAGCCAAGTAAAATCATCATTGGTAAAACCATCGGCCAGTGAACTTCAGGCGATCGCTCGCTCATTTGTTTAGCTTTACCGCCAAAAAGTAAAGCGAATTCTCTGGTTAAACTCACGGCTGTTAAAGCATTTACAGTTATGATTACTCCGACTAACCAAAGGTGAGTTTCCCATAGCCCATCTGCTAGTTCCATCAAGGCCCAAAAGCCACCGAGGGGAGGAAAACCAATTAATCCCAAGGTTCCCACGATAAAGGCTAAGCCCGAAATCGGGCGACGCTTCCACAATCCGCCTAATTGAGTTACGTCTTGAGTGATGCTATTCCAGATAATTCCGCCGGTACTCATCACCAGCAAAGCTGCGGCTATGGCATTAGAAAGTACCAACAACAAAGCGGCTTCGTCTTGCTGCATTCCCACAGCAATGAACACTAAACCCATGTAGGCACTTACAGAATAAGATTGGCAGCGTTTGAGATCGATTTGGGCGATCGCAATTAAAGAAGCACCCACCGCTGTCACCGCACCAATCGCCACCATCGCTGAAGAAACTATCGGCGACAAATTTAACACAGGTTGGAGTTTAATCAGCACCCACGCACCACTAGCAACTACCACCGAGTTCCGCAAAATTGTACTGGGAACAGGGCCTTCCATTGCCTCATCCAACCACAGGTGCAAGGGAAACTGGGCGCATTTACCCATCGGCCCGGCAATTAATGCTAAACCGACAAGCGTTATTACTGTTGGGTTGACGTTTGCAGTAGTCGCCCACTCTGCTAATTCTGTATAATTCCAAGTTCCAGCCAGGGGCCATAATGCCAACACCCCCATCAGTAAGAATAAGTCTCCCACCCGCTTGGTTAGAAAAGCATCTCTCGCACCCGTGACTACCAATGGCTGACTAAACCATAACCCCACTAGTAAATAGGTTCCCAGAGTCAGGACTTCCAGAATTACATAGCTGAAGAACAGGTTATTACATAGTGCCAGGGCACACAATCCCGCTTCAAACAATCCCAATAAAGAATAGAAGCGTCCCCAACCCCAGTCCATTTCCATGTAACCTATGGCATAAATCTGCGCTAGCAAATTTAAGCCAGTGACTACCGCGATCGCACCGACACTCACTGAGGAAATTTCTAATGTGATGGTCAAGTTTAAACCAGCTGTAGATAGCCAAGGAATAAATACTTCTTGGGCTGGTTGATTCCAAGTTGCTTGTAATGCTAAGGCAGCATGAACAAATGCCAAAAATGTCATTACCAAGTTGAGATAACCTGCTGGTCTTGGCCCGGTTTTATAAATTAAACCCGGCGACCAAGGCACGGCTAACAATCCACCTATTAAGGCATAGCAAGGAACTAGCCAAACAGTCTCCAATAGAAACTGAGCCATTAACTTACCTCTAGATTTTCATCAAAAATTTGCGATTTTGAATCAAGCAGCGTTGATCCCAGTCGATCCCGCTATTGCAGATATTGCAAATTTATCTTTGTTTAATTTTGTTAAAAAACAGCTTACCTTTATATTTGCCAAAAGGGAATTACTATACCTAAATAAATCTGAGATATTTACTCTAAATAATTCTTATATAACGTGACTATTTGATTACTGAATAATAACTATTATTCTTTATCTATGAATAATGTATTGGTGCAATCAATAGAAATCATTGATTTTAGCAATTGACATAAATGACAAAAGACGCAATCAGTTGCGTCTGTAAAGGTTGGCTAAATGTAATTTATATTTGGGTAGTTTTGTCAATCTGCCATTGGTATATGGCGATAGCAGGTGCGGAATTTAGTTGGCTAATGGGGGCGGGTTGCATATCTCGGTAGTCCAGCAGTTGGACGAGGATGAGGTAGGCGATCGCTAAGATAATAGAAATTGCACCTGTTATAATGGCAACTATTTTTGAGCGGTTCATAAATATTTCCTTTAAACTAATCTAAATCGGGTTCCACACCAAGCGAACGTAATTGTGCTATCAACCTTTGTGTGCGTTGTCTTTCTTGTTCAGCCCGTTGTCTTTCCTGTTCAGCCCTTTGTCTTTCTTGTTCCACAGAAGTAGATACCCAGTTGTCTGTGCCATCGTACCAGCGCAACCAAGGCTGTTCGACATCTTGATAACTGCCGTGCCACACACCCAAACCTAATTTCAGTTCCGGTATCCAAAAGCGCGATTCAGACAGGGCTACCTCAGCATAACGCCCCCCATCTAATTTAAACATCCTGAACTCATATTTGTAGCGATCAAATACAGCGTAATAGGGAACGCGCAAAATTTGTTCGTATACTTCCCATTTTCCTGGTGGTTGTTCGATATCCCGTAATGTCTGTCCTAAATCTTCAGTTTCAGTCCCAGGAGATAATAGTTCTACCACCACATAAGGATCGACTCCCTCTTGCCAAAGCACGTAACTTAAGCGTAAATGCCGTTGTTCGTAGAGACGAGGAACACCCAAGACAGCAAACCAATCTGGTCGCTTATACCACAGTGGATGCTGCGGATCGTAGTAAAGATTCAAATCGCTAGCAACAAAAATGCGATCGCTAGGGTAATTTGGTGGACAAAAAGTTTCGTCTAACAGACGAGGTTGCAGTATATGAAACTGATCGGGCAAACCTGGTTCCTCTGGGTCTTCACTAGGAAGATCGTACATGGTAGGTAAGACATCTTTTGGGGAACGTGGCGGGTCAGTTTGATACATTATCAAGCAGTCCTGACGATGAGACTCTCAGTTCTATTATGAAACTTTGTTCGTATAGCCGCGAATTCCATTATCCACATTGCTACAGACCACTTACTTACTGATATACATCGCTGCGATGGGCTATCAGCAGAATAGTAATTAGAAGTTGCGCTTCATCTATCTGATAGACAACCCGCCAGTCGACAACTCGATAACGTAAAAGTCCTGCAAAGGAACCCTTAAGCCGTTTAATATTGGGATGCTCGTAAGGATTCTCTCGCAGTTGATCGAAGCAACGATTCAGACGTTCTGCTAGCGATGCATCTACTTCCTGATAAAACTTCTGGGCTTTGCGAGTTAACAGCAGTTCATACATGGCGACGCACGCTATCAAACGGCACCACTTCCCCAGTTTCAGCTTGCTGCAAAGCTTCATGCAAAGCTTCTTCAAAACCAGGAATATTTAACAGTTCTGCCGTTGCCTCATTTTCTTCTCTTTCCTCCAGATAAGCCATAAAATCACTCACTACCCGCAGCTTTTCTGGAGACAGTCGCCGTAAACGTTTCTCGGCTTCCTGAAGAATAGCAGCATTATCTTGCTTGGATTCCATTGTCATTTATATACCTAACGCTCTTTATTATCGATTTATTTCCTTATTTATATGCTAAAAGCAGCGAGTCAACAGATTTAGCTCTAAGTTATACGATGCCAAAATCAAAAGTCTTCTAGAGCGAACTCTAAACTGGAGCAAAATAGAAAAAAGCAACGAACCATTGCTATGAAAACCAAATAAGCTATATTTGACGCAATTGAACAACTGCCAGAGCAGCACCTTGCAGAGGTGTTGCAGTATGTTCAACAAATTGCACAAAATGTTAAATCACCAACATCAAACTCATCCACCGAAAGCAGCGATCCTCTTGCAGACTTTATTGGTGCAACATCTCACGGTTCTCTAGCTGCTAACTTAGACAGCGAATTCTCTCATCTATTGTTACAGTTTGCAGGTATTCTCAGCGACGAGGAAGCAGCACAGTCGCAGTCTTTAATTTATCAGGAATTTGAGTAAATTGACTCTCATGGCAGCTCAACAATCAGCCTTTGAACCTCGGCGATGAGCCTCTGAACCTCAACGTTGCGCCTTTTATCCTCGAAGTTGCGGCTTTAAGCCTCGAAGTTGCACCTTTGAGCCTCAACGTTGCGGCTTTTATCCTCAAAGTTGCGTCTTTAAGCCTGGACATTGCGGCTTTAACCCTCGAAGTTGCGTCTTTAAGCCTCGAAATTGCGGCTTTTATCCTCAAAGTTGCGGTTTTGACTGTCGAAGTTGCGGCTTTAAGCCTCAACGAACAAATCTATCTCACTATTCCTGAACATATAAGCTTAAGCGTGTAGTAAAATTTGCTCACCTGTGTAAACTGGAACATGGCTTTAGACTTCTCCGGTCAAAATCTCCGAGGACGCAACTTCAAAGGTAGACAAGACCTTGCGGGTGCAAACTTTAGCTATGCCGACATCCGAGGGGCAAACTTCACCAACGCTAGTCTGAGAGGAGCAAACTTCAACCATGCCAAAGCAGGACTGCAACGACGTTGGGTAATTGGTTTAGTTCTTGTCTCATTCTTCTTGTCGGGATTGTTAGGATTTCTCTGGGCTTTCAATGCTTACTTAGTGTTGCAAATATTTAACTCATCCAACATAGGGAACCAGATTACGAGCTGGGTTGCTTTAATCATATTAATTGCTTTTTACTTCATCACAATCCGTCAAGGATTCACAGCTAGTTTAGGAGGCGTTGCTTTCGCTTTCGCTATCGCCGCAGCCTTTGCCTTCGCCACCGCTGGAGCCGAAGCTATCGCCATCGCTGGAGCCGGAGCCTTTGCTGGAGCTATCGCCATCGCCGGAGCTGGAGCCTTTGCCGGAGCTATTGCCATCGCTGGAGTCGGAACTTTTGCCGGAGCTATCACTAGCGCCGGAGCCGGAGCCTTTGTCGGAGCTATCGCCAGCGCCGGAGCTTTTGCCGAAGTCTTCATCTTTGTCGGAGCCTTCGCCGGAGCGATCGCCGGAGCCGGAATGTTACTGAGCATTTACATCGCTTGGCAGGCGATGAAAGGAAACGAAAAACATTCCCTAGTTCGTAATGTTGCTATTGCCTTTGCAGCTACAGGAGGTACAAGCTTTCGTAACGCTAACTTAACCAATGCTAATTTCTCCGAAGCTAGACTCAAAAGTACAGATTTCCGCAACACTATACTCACCCGTACTTGTTGGCATCAAGCCAAAATGCTTAACCGTGTTCGCCCTGGTTTCGCTTATCTGCAAAAGCCACAAGTACGTCAACTGCTGGTTACAGGACAAGGACAGAACAAAAACTTTGACCGTGAAAACCTACGAGGTATTAACTTACAAGAAGCTAACTTAGCAGATGCCAGCTTTATTGGTGCTGACTTTAGCGAAGCCAATTTACAAGATGCCGATTTGTCAAGAGCAAAGCTCAAGCAAACGCAACTAGACGGTACAGATTTAACAGGTGCAACCCTCACTGGAGCTTACATTGAAGATTGGGGTATTACAAATACAACTAAATTGCATGGGGTAAGGTGTGAATATATCTTTATGCGCTTACCCACCAAAGAAGACCCCGACCCTCTCCGCAAACCCGATAACAAGCAAGAGGTATTTGCAGACGGCGATTTTGCCGACTTTATCAAGCCAATTTTTGATACCCTCGACCTTTACCACAATCAAGGCGTTGACCCGCGTGCTGTTGCCATTGCTTTCAAAAACCTCGCACAAAACCATCCCGAAGCCGAGTTAGAAATCGTGGCAATGGAGAAGCGCGGCAATGATAAATTCTTACTCAGAGCTAAAACCGTAGCAGGTAGTGATAAATCTCAACTAAGTGCAGAATACTTTGATGACTATAATCAACTCAAAGCTTTATCGCAGAGTCAGCAATTATTGCTTGTAGAAAAAAGCGATCGCATTCGTAGTTTAGAAAATATGATAACGACTGCACTCCAGCAGCCCAAATATTATACCCAAGGAGATACCAACGTGTCTGATATCAGCGGCATCAACATTCAAGGCAGCAGTAATGTCAGCGGTATCGCTGGAGGTAGTTCTGTTGCGAATCTCGGAACCATCAGCGGCAATGTGAGTATTGCCATCAATCAATTGCCTGATTCACCAGAAGCAGATAAACCAGGAATTAAAGAATTGTTGTCGCAGTTGCAAGATGCAATTACACAGTCCTCACATTTGCCAGAAGAAGACAAAGCCGAAGCATTAGAACAGGTGAAAGCTTTAGCACAAGCAGGTCAAAATCCCCAAGAATCGACAAAGCAAAAGACTGCAAAAACAGCAATCACCATGTTGAAAGGTTTATTTTCCGGCTTACCCGCAGTTGCCACATTAGCTGAAGCTGCTAATAAATTATTGCCTGCGATCGCCAAGCTATTTGGTTTGAGCTAAAGATAAAAATTTCCCGTCCCCACTCCCTATTCCCCCTCAAATTTCTCTCCGCATCTCTACGTCTTCGCGTCTCCACATCCCCAAATTTCCACCGACTACATTACCGCTCTTTGAACTGGCACACGAGGTATTTTTGACGAAGGTCATTAAATGGTAGGTTTATCGTGGCTCAAGTTCAGAGTCAATAAACAAAGTTAATTGAGAACGGATATTGCCTTGAGGATTAAAGTTTTGAAAGTTTCAAGCGATCGCAATGCAATATCTTCAGGTCTTGTAAATTCAGTATTTCTTGCCAAAATACTCGATCCGCTCAGAAATTGAGTTTTGGACTAATGGCAAAAGTTTGTTCGAGCAGACTAAAAATCTTATTTTTAGCTGTTTAGAATCGAATTTAGCCTTTGGTGCGGTATTTACTCTATTAAAAAGCGGCAATCTTCTACAGGCTTTGACAATCAGTCTATTTCTCTCGAAAAATATCTGAACTAATTCGGAATCAAGAAACTGGCTATTGTAGATCTCTATGTTCCTGATAAAGTTAACTTCAAGACAAAAATGTTAATTATTTTTTAAAAATTGAAATGCAAAAAAATAAGACATTCAAATTAATGACAAGTAGAATTTTTCATTTGCATCGCCCGATCGGGTGAATCTAATGGGTGAAGAGCGAATTGCTTTATCAATGGTAGTGTGAGCTTATCGTCCAAAATTCGGCAAAAACTTGAGTTTTGAACTTTTTTTATTCCAAGCAATATATATCAAACCTTTGACGGAGCCTTGAACGATACATACTTGGTTATTGTTTAAGTAAGGCGCAGAGGAGACAGTTAATTTTCTAACAGGAGTGGTAGGGTGCTTAGCAACATTTTTAAATTATTTTCCGCACGTCAGTTGCCAATTACCTTTTTTGGCTTACTTTTTACCCTTGGTATTGTGGGTGAGCAGACTAGGCCCGTGCTGAGTAACGAAATACAAAAGGTACCGACATCCGCCACATTGACTACCAATTTCTCAGAATCGACAAATCAAAGTGAAGAAAGTGACAATAGTAACAAAACTCCTCTGTTGTCGCAGTTAAGAGAAGTTAGAGAGCAGAGAAGTCAACTGCGTATGGCTTCTTTTGATAGTGAGGCTTATGTCAGTGAGAATCTAGAAGAGAACTTTCAACAGCAGCCAGAACTAGTTTCTTCTGCAACTTTATCGAAGAATGTAAAAGCAACACCCACAACCACGACAGCAATGGTTGTGGACAATCAAAAAGCTACAAAAGAGCCAGGAGTTAAGCCAAGAGCGAATTTCCCTACAAAAGATGGGGTTTATCTCTATGGTCAATCACCACAACCAAATCAGCTTGGCCAAGGATATGTCCTATTTCAAAAGCAGCAGGGTAAGGTAACAGGTGCATTATATATGCCCCAGTCAGAGTTTAGCTGCTTCCAGGGCACACTGGACAAATCAGGAGAGTTGGCAATGACGGTTACTGGCTCACCAGATGAAAGCAATTCCAATGATGTCGCTACAGCCAATAGACTACCTAGCTTTAATGAAGATGAGCTAAACACCTATGCTTACTCGGTAGCACTGCAAGATTATCATCGGCTCAATTCTATTAGTACTAATGACCAACGCATGTTGCAGATGTGTAATCAATCTTCCGCAGGTATCTACACAAAGCTAGTCAAGTAAAAGACTTTCAAGAACTGGTGACTGATGGCTGATGAATGATGAATTATGGATTTTAACTGTTTTCATAACTCGTCATTTATCATTAGTCAATAATTATTTAAGCGGACATGATATCAGTTGTCCGCTTAAATAATTATTGCGAATGCAACAATTGCTTTGTTCCACTCGCAATGACATATAATAAGTGACTTGCCGGACATGATATGACAACTAACATCAATACTCAATCCCTGGTTGCGCTTTAACACCTTGATCGCGAAAAGGATGCTTAACTAGAGTCATTTCTGTCACTAAGTCGGCTCGCTCAATTATTGCGGGTGGTGCGCCTCTACCTGTAAGAATAACGTGTTTGTTAGGTGGTTTTTCTGCTAGGCCAGCTAACACTTCTTCAACTTCTAAATAACCCATTTTGAAAGCAATATTGATTTCATCCAACAGCACTAGCTGAAAGTCAGGATTGCGGATGTATTCTAATGATTTTTCCCAAGCAGCGTTGGCTTTGTCAAGGTCGCGATCGCGGTCTTGGGTTTCCCAGGTAAAGCCTTCACCCATAGCGTGAAATTCTAGCTGGTCTTGCCAATGGCTGAAAACCGCTTTTTCAGCAGGTTCCCAGCCTCCTTTAATAAATTGGACGATCGCTACTTTATATCCATGACCAAGCGATCGTAACACCATCCCCAACGCCGCAGTAGTTTTGCCTTTACCGTTACCAGTATTTACAATAATTAATCCTTTTTCTGGCACAGCTTGTGCTATCCGCCGCTCCTGCACTTCTTTACGTCGCTGCATTTTCTGGCGGTACTGCTCATCGGTTAGCTCAGGTAGATTTGAGGACATTACTTCGTCAATTAAACGTTCAATCTCTTTATCTGAGTTTAACTCTTCTGGTGTATCGCTTTTCATTAACCTATAGGGATACTGAAAATAACTGTTACAACTGAATACAAGCAAGCACAATTTTGTTGTTTATACAATTTTACATAAAGTGTTTTTTGTAAATGTCCAGCAATATCACTTTGAAAAACGTTGATACTGTAATAGCTTTTTTATCATTATTTTTAGATCGAGAGGCAAAACTATATGATATACAAACCTGAGGGGGCGGCATGAAAGCTAAAAGGTAGACAAAATAAGCTCCATAGCCCTCATATCTCGTAAATAATACTCTAATTTGATACGATTTAATCTTATTAAGCTTTGAACAATACCCCAGTAATTATCTATGAAACTCACCCAAGTTTGACTATATAAACCAACATAAAAACTGCTATGTCTTCTTGTCAATCGTCCATATTCTTTGACTCTAGCAACATATTTTTGAATGCCAATACGCTTAATTTTCTGTCCTTAAAAGGTGGCCATACTATAAATAAAAGATATTAGTAAAATTCTAGAGGGGAGACAGGCGCTCCACAGCCAATACAGTTCGGTTAAGCTCTAAGCGGTATTGAGTATAGAAAAAGTGAGTGTTTCTAATTTTGCTCCTTGACCAATATGTATCGGCTTGTTTGAAGGAAACTTAGCTCTAGTTTTTTTGACAACACGGGGATTACTTCTTCCTTCGGGTTCTGGAATCTGCTCATCCAAAATTTCCCTTACAAGCCAGGTGAAAAAAAGGGTATTTCTTCAGGTTGTAGACGTTGAAATTTGGGAACAGCCCGACGGACAATATTAAGCGTCCCAGAAAAGCTCAATCGGAAAGGAGATATTTGAGCGCGATCGGCAACTTGGAACATGAGGGAGCGCACAGCTCAATGTCCAGGAAGCTAGCCATAAATCTCCTGAACAACTTCACGTGGATTGAAAGAACGAATCAGAGTTTTGCGTCCTAAAAGATGAACTCCAAATACCCTTGCATTCGTCACAGTATCTGGAATATCAAATTTAGTCTAGGTTTCTGGGTTTGGCTCTGTATCATTATTTTTGGGAAATGGTATCAGAGGGTCTGTGGTTACGGGACTCGGCTTGGGTTTCGAGATAGCTGTTTCTGTCTGGGCTATGGCTTGCTCATCTAGTAAGGAAGCATCTGCAAGTGTGCTTAATGGGTTGAGGTTGAAGCTTGAGAGCGCTTGCTGTGTTATTGATTGCTACAGACTTTTAGTACATAACGACAGCAAGACAATTAATAGCCTTTGCCTAGTTTAGAATTAGCTAATCTATAATTTTTAATTTGCTGAGGTAGCTTTTCTAATCGCTGCAAAATTACTTCAGTAGTTGCTGGACGTTGGTTGAAGAACTATATTAGAAGGCTTTATATCTCGATGAAAAAAATTGCAACGGTGTACTTCATGAAGAATTTTAACTAGTTGTTTCAACCATCCCCTACAACATAAATCAAGTACAGCAAGCAGATAAAAATTAGTTTGCCTAATAGCAATTGCTGCTTGCTGTTTTTAGCTCACCAATTTTACATCTTGCCGTGTTGCATCACTTCTTGCAGATGATGGCGAATTTGTTGTGCTTGCTCCATATCAGATTGCCGTAATTTTTGGAACAATTCTACACAAGGCTGAGAGTTAGCTTCTTGTGCATCCTTGATATAAGTATCGTATGCCTTCACAGCTTCAGCTTTATTGTGCAACACAGTAATAAAATCGTACTCTAGGTTGCTAATGGGTTCTTGAGAATGTCCGTTACCTGTAGTCATAAATTTTCCCTGTCTAAGGTTTCTGATTAATTTTTACTTACTTGAATAGAGTTATTCATCTCCCCAAAAGCGTAGAAAAAAACACAAAGGCTGCTTACGCAGCCTCAATCAATAGTAGTTCTAGATTGCGACTCATGGCTGAGTTTATCTAGCTAAAGAATGACCATCTATTGGCTTATTTGTAACAGAGAAACCCATGTATCGTTCACAAACTAGAACTTCATATGAAGAATCACACAACGGTGGTATGAAAATATCTCTTCCCCACTCCCTTGTACAGACGCGTAGACGCTCGTAAGAGCGGCTTCTCGTAAGAGTATAATCGCGTCTCAACTCAGCACTTTTACCCTAAAGGTTGATGCTCATCATAATGACGTGAATACTGAAATTCCAGTTCGTTGTGCCGTTCTTGACTTCCTTTATGGACAATAGGGCATAACTTGGTGTTTGCACTTATGCAATCCATGTGTGGGGTTTTAGCACACACTATTAATAACCCACCCAGAATTAATAATAAGCCACAAATTGCAGCCGTATGAATTCCTGAAATTTCTAACGCACCGTGAACAACTACTTCCCGTAGTACAGATACAATTGTGACTTCAACTGCTACCCCAACAGCAATGCTATGCTCTTGCAAATAAACCATTAAAAGTCGAAATAACTCAACCAAAATCAACACAAATAGTATTTTTGCAGTCACAGCTTTGTAGTCTAGTGGCTGCGTGAGGGCAATAAGTATTCCCCACAACTGTAGCAGCATGACGGCAAATAAACCCAAACAGAGGATAATCACAATTAGGTCTTGAAAAGCCTCCATGTTGCGAACAATTGCATGGCGATCGAGCCAGCGATCGCAAAATAAAAATCGACTCTTGAAGCGCTTTTGCATGTACGTTTCCATTTCAATTGGGACTAGTTCATTGGACAAAAGGGTGTAAGGGTGTGAGGGTGTAAGGGTCTTAATCACCTACACCCCTACACCCCATACCCCTCCTGAAACCACACCAGCCAATTCACCCAATAATCTTATGTTACGCAATCCGCAAGCGATCGCGCCTCAGCGAGGATAGTAATTTAAATTTTGTGCTTGTTGCAACAATTGTGCGGCATTATTTGCCCATTGAGGATTATTTTGAGCATTGTATAAATCTCTGGCATATTGAAATACTTGCGCTGCTTCTGCAAACTGCTTTTGCTGCATAAAAACTAATCCGGCACCATAATAAGCATTAGGATAGTTGGAGTTAGCTTGGGCTGATTTTCTAAAAGCTTCTAATGCCTCTTGTAATTTGCCTTTACTAAACCAAATTGTCCCCAGATTATAATGAGCTTCTGGATATTTAGGATTAATTTTTAATGCCTGACGGAATGCTTCTCTTGCTCGATCGAGTTTGCCTTGCTGGAGATAACATATACCCATATGATAGGGAGGCTCAGGCGCATTTTTACTATATTCCATTGCTTTTTTAAAGGACGCGATCGCTTTTTCCCAATTCCCCTGCTGCTCTCGTACCAACCCTAAGTTATAGTGAGCAAAACCCAGTTTTGGTTCGAGTTGCAGCGCTCGTTGTAAGTAATCGTTCGCTTGTTGTAAATTATTTCCTTCTAACAATGCTCCGCCTAAATTGGCAAAGGCTAATGCAAAATTGGGATCGGCTTGGGTTGCTCGATAAAATGCTTCCGCAGCTGGTTTTAATTGCCCCGTTTGTCGCAGTGCTAGCCCTAAATTATAATGTGCTGCCGCTAACTTAGGATCTAGTTGGGTTGCTTGGTTAAAAGCAGCGATCGCATCTTGCGCCCTTCCCGCTTGAATTAACTGTAACCCTTGGTTTAACCAGTCTGTGGCAGTTTGACTTCTAGATTGTACCAGCCTTGCGGAGGGGCGGAGGGGCAAAGGAGTAGGGGGAGCAGGAGAAGCAGGGGGAGAGAGGAGATTACCTGCCATTAATAGCAAACTTATAATCCCTACTATACGATATTTATATAATGATAATCTCATTGATTCTTTGACTTGCAACAGTTTAAGTTACGTTTACTTCATACAAAGTTTTTTTACCAATAAGGTGTTCACAAAATTTATTACATTCTCCATCAAATTTTGTAATACTTAACTTTTCTTAAGCTAATTCTTACGACAAACTACAATTTTTTTTGCTTGTAATTAAAAAGAGGATAATGGCAAGTTAAGGAAGGGATAACCTTTCCCCCAGAGAAGAATTATCGATCCTTGCAAACACAGAATCATGCGGGTAAGAGTGACTTACCGCAAAGGAGGTTTTATGAACGAAAAAGTAAAATCGGGTTCGCGGAATGTTGCAATTGTTGGTCCTTATTTGAGTGGAAAAACTACATTACTAGAAAGCTTGTTATCTGTCACAGGGGCGATTTCCCGCAAAGGCAGTGTAAAGGATGGTAACACAGTCGGAGATAGTGCAGCAGAATCGCGCGATCGCCACATGAGTGTAGAGATTAGCGCGGCTAGCACCGACTATGAAGGGACTCGTTTCACCTTTATTGATTGTCCGGGTTCGGTGGAATTTGCCCAAGAAACATACAATGCTTTAATGGGAGTTGATGCGGCAATTGTAGTTTGCGAACCCATACGCGATCGCGTCCTCACCCTTGCTCCTCTATTTAAATTCTTAGACGATTGGGAAATTCCCCACCTTGTCTTTGTCAACAAAATGGATCGGGCAAATATTAACGTCTTGGAAACATTACATGCCATCAAAGCAGTTTCCAGTCGTCCTCTGGTAGCGCACCAATATCCCATCATGCAAGGGGAACAACTCACCGGCTTTATTGATATGGTGAGCGAACAGGCATACGCATATCATCCAGGCGCACCTGCTGATCCCATACCTTTTCCCGAAAACTTAAAAGACGAAGAACATGCAGCACGGGCAGAAATGCTCGAAGCCTTAGCAAATTTTGACGACCATTTACTCGAAGAACTTTTAGAAGATATAGAACCACCTCAAGAAGAAATTCTCAAAGATTTAAAAATGGAATTAGGGGCAGATTTAGTAGTGCCCGTCTTCTTTGGTGTAGCAGAACAAGATTATGGTGTTAGACCTTTGTTAGAAGCTTTGCTAAGGGAAGCACCCGAACCAGAAACCACAGCAGAACGTCGCTTAAAAAATTCAAAAGGCAACACACCCTTAGCACAGGTACTCAAAACTTATTACACTCCCCAAGGTGGCAAACTTTCTTTAGTGCGTGTTTGGCGGGGTAAATTAACCGATGGTATCGTCCTAAATGGCATTCGCGCTGGTGGAATCTATCGCCTCATGGGACAACAACAGCAATCAGTTAATGAAGCTGGTGCTGGTGAAATTGTGGCCTTGAGCCGTTTAGAGGGCATCAAGACAGGAGAGATACTTTCTACAGAGCAATCGGCGCTGGAATTACCCAAAGCTGAACAATTGGAACCAGTGTATGCTCTGGCCATTACACCAGAAAAGCGCAACGATGAAGTAAAACTCAGCAGTGCCATTACCAAACTGTTAGAAGAAGATCCTTCCCTGGCTTGGGAACAGCACGGCGACACCCACGAAGTTATCCTCTGGGGTCAAGGCGAAATTCATTTGCAAGTTGCCCTAGACAGACTGCGCCGCAAATATAACTTGCCGATGACAACCCACTTGCCACAAGTACCTTACAAAGAAACCATTCGTAAACCTGTGGCATCAGTTCACGGACGCTACAAGCACCAAAGCGGTGGTCACGGACAGTTTGGCGATGTTTTCCTGGATATCAAACCTCTACCACGCGGTGAAGGTTTTAACTTCAAAGAAACCATTGTTGGGGGTGTCGTTCCCAGACAGTACATTCCTGGGGTGGAAATGGGTGTGCGGGAGTTTCTAGTACACGGGCCTTTGGGCTTCCCCGTCGTGGATTTGGCAGTCACCCTAACCAACGGTTCTTACCATAGCGTCGATAGTTCCGAACAAGCCTTTAAGCAAGCTGCCCGACTGGCAATGCAAACGGGGATACCCCAGGCGCAACCTACCCTGTTAGAACCGATTTTGCGCGTCGCAGTGACAACACCCAGCGAATTTACTTCCAAGGTGCTGCAATTATTGAGTGGCAGACGGGGACAAATTTTAGGCTATGAGGGCAGAAACGATTGGCAAGGCTGGGATAATATAGCTGCATACTTGCCGCAAGCAGAGATGCAAAACTTTATTGTAGAGCTGCGATCGCTAACCCTCGGTGTTGGTTCTTTCCACTGGGAATATGACCATCTCCAAGAAGTGCCGGAAAAACTAGCCGAACGTGTCCTTGCTAGCAACGGCAATGGTAATGGTAACGGCAAGTAATTTGAGATTTGAGATTTTGGATTTATCTAGAATCTAATCTATTTTCTTTGTAGGGACACTCTTGATGGGTGTCCTTGCTTGTAGTTTATTTAAACATTCACGAATATCAAAGACTCTCGCGCGAGTATCAAAGACTTGTTCACGAATATCAAAGACTCTCGCGCGAGTATTAAAGACTTGTTCACGAATATCAAAGACTCTCGCGCGAGTATTAAAGACTCTCGCACTAATATCAAAGACTCATTCACGAAGCTCAAAGCTTCATTCACAAACTGGGATTAGTATAAAAACCTGATATACTCTCAGTAGTTTCTAGATGTGGAGTGATGGCGCGATCGCTTCGGGTAGCCTCAGAGTATCTTGAAAAAGTTAAGTCAGCACTTCAGCATAATGGCTATCCTAGCCAGCAGTCTTTAGCTTATGAAATAGAAATTTCTCTCTCCACAGTCGAAAGCTTTCTCAATGGTCAACCTGTTGACTATCTGAATTTTGTAGAACTTAGCCAGAAATTAGGGCTAGACTGGCAAGAAATTGCATACAAAGAACCAGAAACTCAACTACCTCGAACCTTGAGTGCAGAACAACAATTTAGATTAGAGAAGAAACGAGACGGACTTCAAGAAGCGTGGAATATCCAACACGAAAAAGTCAGCCGGATCAGGAGAGGGTTAGTAATTGAGACTGGAACGACAAATGAGTTTCAATTAGAACAGCAGTTGGAACGAGAAAAAGCTAAATTAGCAAATCTGGAAGCTGAACTTAATCAAATTGAAGCAGCACTGCAATTAGCTTTACAAACCCAAATATTAGAAAACCAAGTTCAATCTCCACTTAAACTCCAGCAAACAAATAAAGAAGCATCACCCTTCATCACAGGCGCACCCATCACCCAGCCGCGTTACTTTTTTGGGCGAGACAAGGAACTGAAACGCCTTTTCAACTTACTCAAACGCCATCCCCTGCAAAACGCTGCCATTATCGGTAAAAAACGCAGTGGTAAAACCTCTCTACTGCACTACTTAAAAAATATCACCACCACGCCAGTAGAACAGCTGCGTCCTGAGCAAAAATCTGATTGGCTATCGCATCCAAAAAATTATCAATGGGTATTCGTAGACTTACAAGACACACGAATGCAAAGCCGAGCAGGACTGTTAAAGTACATCCTAGAATCACTGAAGATGGAAGTCCCGACACCTTGCGATTTAGATCGTTTCATGGATGTAGTCAGCGATAATTTGTCTTCTCCCACAGTCATCTTATTGGATGAGATTAGTGTTGGCTTGCAACGCTGTTCAGAATTAGATGATGGCTTTTGGGAGAGTTTGCGGTCTTTGGCAACTAACCACACAGGCGGAAATTTGGCGTTTATCTTAGCTACCCCCGAATCACCCATTGAACTGGCGCGAAACACGGGACATAGTTCGCCTTTTTTCAATATTTTCGGCTACACCGCATATTTGAAAGCATTGACTGAGGCAGAAGCGCGAGAATTGATAGCGAGTTCGCCAATTGCTTTCACTGATGAAGATGTAGAGTGGATTTTGACACAAAGTTGCTGCTGGCCACTGTTATTGCAAATTCTGTGTAGAGAAAGATTATTTAGTTTAGAAGAAGGAGAGAATGATGATAATTGGCGTGAGGAAGGGTTAAGACAAATGAAATCATTTGCTCATTTATTAGATCACAAATAGCAGAGTAACTATGAAAGCACACCGAATTGAAACAAAATTAACTAAAAATGGAACTTTAATTCTTGAGGATTTACCATTTCAGGAAGGCGAAGCAGTAGAAATCATTATTTTAGAACGTTTTCCCAAACCTTCAGAATCTAATCCTTATCCTTTACGGGGAACAGTTATTCACTATGAAGATCCATTTGAGCCTCCTATACCTATAGAGGATTGGGAAGTCTTGCAATGATAAATCTAAATTGTCATTGCGAATGGAGCTAAGCGGAATGAAGCAATCGCAATGCCTCGCAGTGACCGTAAATATTTTTGTCCATCTACTTATAATTTTGCAGCGACAAATATCACAAAAATTTGTTATGACTGAGTTTCTATCACAAAGAAAGATTAGAAATGAGCGAGCAATATTATTTGTATATCATGACAAATAAATATAATACTGTCCTATATACAGGAGTAACAAACAATTTACAAAGGAGAGTTTATGAACACAAAGAGAAAATAATAGAAGGATTTACTAAGAAATACAACATTACTAAATTAGTTTATTACGAGGTATTTGAAGATGCTTATACAGCAATTAGTCGAGAAAAACAAATTAAAGCAGGCTCCAGACAAAAGAAAATTGATTTAGTCAATAGCATCAATCAAGAATGGAAAGACTTATATGATGGATTGTAAATTTTACTGGTGTGATTGCGATCGCACTAAAATGCAGCGTCGTAATCCTAGTCTTTGCGATTGCTTCATTCCGCTAGCGCTGCATTCGCAATGACAGAGTGTGTCATTGCGAGGAGGAACGACGAAGCAATCCCAGCCTTTGCGATCGCTAGGACATAGAGTTTTAAATAGGAGTGCAAAAACGTTGACCTCGCCACAACTACCCCCCAACGCCTACACCGATGAACCCCAGCAGCACCCCAACTTAATACTCGGTAGCCTGCAACTATTGTTCTGGCTTGTTTTCCGTCCTTCAGCTTGGCGTAACCATCTCAAGCGCATCGACCCTATTTTAGACACTGACTCCTCTTTGATGAGCTTGTTGAGACAAGGGCTATGGCGAAACCTTGCTTTGTGGAAGTTCTTCATCCAGGGATACTTCATCTTACCTATCCTATCTAACTTACTGCTGGGCTTAGTGCTGTGGGCATTGGGTGAACCAATCGCAAATGTAGCTTTTCGCGTGGCGGTAGGCGTGGCGTTCGGCGTGGCGTTCGGCGTGGCGTTCGGCGTGGCGGGAGGCGTGGCGGGAGGCGTGGCGGGAGGCGTAGCGTTCGGCGTGGCGTTCGGCGTGGCGGTAGGCGTGGCGGTAGGTGTGGCGGGAGGCGTGGCGTTCGGCGTGGCGTTCGGCGTGGCGGGAGGCGTGGCGTTCGGCGTGGCGGGAGGCGTGGCGTTCGGCGTGGCGGTAGGCGTGGCGTTCGGCGTGGCGGGAGGCGTGGCGTTCGGCGTGGCGTTCGGCGTGGCGGGAGGCGTGGCGTTCAGCATGGGGGCAACTATTAACTCTTGGCGGCCTGTTCTATCCTTTCCATTTTTCACCGTCTGGAATTACCTCCTCTATAGATTAGACAAAGGAAGTAATAGTAAAAGCCCTTGTTTATTGCGCTATCACTCCGCCTTCTGGGATGAGTGGCAGCGTTTACATCTGCCCGTCTTGGATAATCATCTCCTCTTTGTAATCGCACATAACCCAGTTGAAGGCAAAGCCGCCCTAGAATATCTAAGTACCAGTCCCCAACGCTGGGCAGCGCAAGCTGCACAAATTGAACTGAATGCACGCAGTTTAGAAGCTTGTACAAATGTAGAAGCTATCCGTCAAGTTCACCACAATTTGGTTATTGGTGAATTACAAAACCCAGCTAGCCCTCTGTTACGTCTTGCCCAACGTATCAGCCAAGATGTAGATGCTGCTCTCAATCAAGCAAGTGCTTACAACCAGCGCTTACTTCTCAGAGATGTTGCAGATAAATTAAATCTACAGTTGCAGGATTTCACTCGTAACAGCGATAAATACACTATTCGTTTCCGTCCAATAGCCAAAAGTTGGTATGAGATAGTAACTAACTACGCAGAAGAACTAGCTAAGATTACCGAACTCCGCCAAGAAATTGACTCACCTTACATCATTGGCGTACCTTTGACACTAGAGCAAGAAATTTTCACAGGGCGTGATGACATCGGTTTACGCATCGAGCAATTATTGCGCGATCGCCGTCGCCCACCTCTGCTACTCTATGGTCAGCGACGTATGGGTAAAACTTCCCTGCTCAACAACATCGGCAAGTTATTACCTAATACCATCATCCCCATGTTTGTAGACTTGCAAGGCGCGCCCTCATCAGCCAGTGACTATACAGGGTTTCTCTACAACCTTGCCAGAGGAATGATAAATTCAGCCCAAAAACACAGCTTTACCTTGCCACCCCTCAGCCGGGAAATTCTTGCCAACGATCCCTTCACCCGCTTTGATGAATGGTTAGACGAGGTAGAGCAGAGACTCGAAGAAAATACAGCATTACTGATGCTAGATGAATTCGAGGTGTTAGACAGTGCCATAAGCAAAGGTCGCTTTGACGAACAAGATGTCTTGGGAATGCTGCGTCACCTCATCCAACATCGTCCCCGCTTCAAGGTGTTACTGGCTGGCTCCCATACTATCGAAGAATATCAATGCTGGGCTAGTTATCTAATTAACGTCCAAGTAGTGCATATCTCTTACCTCAAAGAAGAGGAAGCACGGCAATTAATTGAACGTCCCGTTAAAGATTTTACCCTCCGCTACGAACCGGACGCTGTTGAGCGAGTTCTGCAACTCACCCGCTGTCACCCATTTTTAGTACAACTACTCTGCGCGGAAATTGTCGTTCTCAAAAACGAGCAAGATCCCTCTATCCGGCGATTAGCAACCTTAGCCGATGTCGAAGCAGCGATACCGGAAGCTTTGCAAAGTGGGGGCTTTTTCTTTGCCGACATTCAAAACAACCAAGTAGACACCACCGGACAGGCTATGTTACGTTTTATCGCTGCTCAAGGGGAAGGGGCTATAGTCAGCCGCCAAACTCTATTGCAAGAGTTCTCTAGTGCTGATATTACTCTCAACTTGCTGTTGCAACGTGAGTTAATTGAGGAAGTTGGCGACAGCTATCGCTTTCAGGTGGAGTTGATTCGCCGCTGGTTTACCCGCTAGAAGCTGCTTGCCTATATGTATCAACCTGAAAGTAAAACGGTATTAGGTGATAAGTAGATGAACAAAAATATTTACAGTCATTGCGTTGGCGCAGCTTTCCCGGTACGAAGCGAAGCAATCCCAGCCCTTGCGATTGCTTCATTCCGCTTTGCTCCATTCACAGTGACGTTGTGTAATTAATTCTGTTCGACTACTGAGGTGTTGTTCTAACCAATCCTCTAAATCAGCCAGTACCTCTTGATAATTTAGATCGTTCTGAAGCTCGTGATAGGCTTCAGGATAAACTATTCGCAGCTTATCTGCGTAAGTTACCTGCTGATAAAAGATTTCGCCTCCCTCTGGCAGCGTCACTCGGTCTGCGCCACCGTGGAGAATCAATAGCGGCAATTGCCAATCAGTGACATGGGCATTAACCCAAGCGGCTGTGGCAAAGAATTCTGTTGCCAGACGGGCACTGCCTAACGTATGGCGTAGTTCATCTTGGGCATAGGCAGCTAAAACCTTCTCATCTCGCGAACCGGCAGATAAATCCATACCAGTACTCAGGGTGAAACGCGGCCAAACTCGTGAGAGTAGATATCCTAAGATGAGGCGGGTTTTTGACACTCCAACTTTCCCTAGGGCTGGCGCTAAGGCAATTACACCTTGCAATGCAGATGCTTCTTGTGGATAACGTAGAACGTAGTCTAAAACAATCACTGAGCCTAAACTATGACCCAAAATAAAAATAGGGCTTTCTGGTTGCTGGATTTTAATTAACTGGAGAAAAGCTTGCAAGTCTTCGCGGAACTCAGCCCATGAGTTGATATGACCTCGCTGACCTGGTGAATGTCCATGACCGCGCAAATCGAAGCTGTAGACAGCATATTCCTTGGGTATTAGATGTTCAACTACGTTACCGTATCTTCCACTGTGCGCTCCGATTCCATGCACAATAGCTAACACTGCCTTCACCTTAGCCTCTGGATACCAGCTTTGGTAATACAGTTCCAGTCCCTCAACACCTCTAAATGTGCCTTCTTTGTGAGACACTTTGCAAACGCTGTGGTCAATCATACGGTTAATTCTTGACGTTTTTTCCCAGCAGACTACTAGCTTATCAAGATACATAGCTTCTAGCTGTGGGAGGAATCACTGGTAACTTTAGTTGTTACACATCGAAATATGAACAAAACAATTAAATTTTAAAACCACAGCTTATAACCGTAGGTTATTTCATATTTTGCGCTCAAGAATTATGATTTGTTCATGAATTCAAGGTGGATGTTATCAAAAGTTCTTCTAGCGAATCTTTTCGGGAAGACCTAGCTGATGGGGTAACTTCCCAAATTCATGCCGATGAAAAAACAACCAACCTGACATCTAACTATCAGCAGGAAAATGGTAGACCGTCAGAAACTTTGATACCTTTAACTGCTGCAAGCATCAAGCGGGTGCAAGAGGGTGTGGCTGCGGCAGGCGATCGCGCTGTTCGCCATACAATAGAATCAATTCTCCATCGTCTGGAAGCCATCGATCGCGAGCATCCAGAACCTAGAGTTCATGCTATCGTGCGGCGGTTTGTATTGCGATCGCTCATTCATATCCTTTTTAGGGTACAGGTCGAACACCTCGACAAGATTCCTCAAGAACCAGCAATTTTAGCAGTCAACCATCTCCACCACATCGATCCTTTGCTACTGCTGGCAGAACTACCCACCCAACCCCACTATTACATTCTGGGTGATGCTCGCACCCTTTATAACAAGTGGTGGAAGCGCCTCATCTTACGTTTGGCGGGGGGTGTCATTCCATTAGAACGGATATGGAAAGAAGAAGTCGCCGTCATCGCAGCAGCTAAAGCAGGACGGCAAGACCTTGTTGATTTAGCTACAACAATTGAAAAAACTGTACCCACAGGCGGAGATATACAAACACTGCGACAAATAGACCGCATTGTGTTGGGAATTCTGGCTAGCGGGGATGGGATGGTTCTCTTTCCCGAAGGAAGACTGGGAAACACAGAGAGTAAATTGCATCTCCCCCTCAAGCGAGGGACTGTAATTTACGCCTTACGCGCTGGAGTACCGATAGTACCAGTCATCCTCATCGGGACTCATGACCTTTATCTAGGCAAAAAGTTAATTATTCGATTTGGTGAACCTTTGCATTTTTCTCAAACCACCAGACCGAAGCGACAAGAAGTAGACTTAGCTTTGGAGACATTACAGAAGGCAATGCTTGATTTATTACCAAATGATTATCAGGAAAAAGCAGGAGTAAAACTATTTCGTTATTTCCTCAATCACATGTTGTGGTAAGTAGAAGGCAGAAGGCAGAAAGTAGAAAGTAGAAAATTAAAAACTTCATTTTCTCTACAAACTTTTTCATTCGTTATTGGTTCATGTCGTTTATAACAGCTACTTCAAAGGTTATTTCTCTAAAAAGTTTGTAATTTTGAAATTTGAAGTTCCTTCCCAACAGTGGTTCAAAAATGCACTAACCTGAGCATTTGCTGAATCAGCCAATTCTCTAGAAGCGTTAAACTGCACTGCTGTCACAATGTATTCAAAAATAATTACAAACTGTTTTTGAGGTGAAATTCTTTCAACTACAATCGTTTCACCTACCTTGGGAATTTGAGGTAGATTCACCACAAATGTCTCAATTTTCGGTTTATCTAATGGATTTTTGAAATTGAAGTATTTACAGTAAACAATAATTTTCACGTAGAAAACCACCAATAACGTTTAACAATTTAATATTCAAACTTCCAAGTTTGAAAACTAAAAATTAAATTATAGCGGTTCTTGACTACCTGTAATACGTTAGTCGTTAAGTAGTCAGGAGGTAGAATAATGATATCTCCTGACTCTTGAATTGTAAAAATATTTGAAATTGAAAGTTCAATGTCTACTAGCTTTCTTTCCTCCTAATAGCCCTTGGAAAAAATAAAAAATATTTACAAATATCTTTTCGAGCCAGAGCATAGCACGATCGAGCCATTCTAAAAGTAGCTCTAGAGGGTGCTTCTCATAGCCCATTGAAATTGCTTTAGTTTCTATCCAATCCGGCTTTGCCTCAACTTCAGTGCCTAGGCGATGCTGTTGAGAAATTTCTCCATTATGACTCTCACTTCTAGATCGAGAAATACTAGCTGTTGTTTGTCTAGCAGAGGTTATTTTTCCAGATGTTCTTTGAGTTGAGGTGCGATCGCGGACTGATTTTTGATTTTGCACCAATCCAGATTCAGATTTCGGTCGTTGTATCAACTTTTTGGGCGGAAATATCGGTGTTGATAGACCGGGAGCTAGAGGAGGATTTATACTTGAGGACGGTATGACTAACTTGTTAGCAACCGTCCCATTACCAAACAAGTCATCCCAATTTAGCCAAGGATCTACTGCTAAATCATCATTCTGTAACTGATTACTTTTGGGCAGAAATACAGAACGGCGATAAGCTAAAAGTTTAGCTTGTGACTGTCCATGAGGGTCGCTCGTCTCTAGTTTTTTGCCTTTGCTAACACCAAAAAAATAATTTAGCGCCGCTTCAAGTAAAGCCTGAAAATCCAGTGTATGAGGTTCCAAATCATCAGCAGTAACTGTTATGTTTCCTCTATCAGCTAACTGTTCTTTTCCATAAATAAATATGTTTAGCTGAGTTTGGGCAACTTTAACAATTTCCTGGCTGCGCTGTTGCACGGGTATGATAGCATTTGCTTCCAACTTGGCAACAAACGTGTCGATAAATGCTAACATCCTGTCAGTATTAAGTAAATCTTTTGGTGTACCTTCAGCTAAGGCTGGCGTGTTATCTGTATTTCCGCCAGTAAGCTTTATCAATAACTGGTTAATTTCCGGTAATAAATTTGTTTGTTTAGCTTCAGCCAACCGCCAATAATGCCAGTAGTTAGCAACTTCACTAATAATTCTGTCTTCTAATTTTGACTGTTGTTGGGGTGTCAAAATATCCAGAATCTCATTGTTGGCGCAGACGAGTACCAACTTACGATTCTCCAAATTTGTGGCAATTCCCTGCACCACTAAAGGATTATGCTTGAGAGCATCCTCTGCCTTTGAGGAGTTGAGACTTCCTGCTAAGTTATCTGTAATTGTTAGGGATTGAGAAAGACTAGGGTTGGTTGTGGGATGAAAAAATTTTTGCCACCAAGACACTAAGGTAATTGGGGACTGGAGAACTCGGAACCCTCTCTGGGGATTAGGGACAATTGGGAACTTGGAATCCTCTCTGGAGATTAAGGGCAATGGGGACTGGGATGAAAAACTTACATCTTTTTTTCCAATCCCTAGTTCTAGAGTTTTTAAGGAAGTAACAGTAGACGGCAAATTCTGGACTGACTCTAGTACACGCTGAATGGCGATATCAGGATTTGGGGGAGTTTCAGGCTGGAACTCGTTATCATTTGGTTGTAACTTCAGCCGGGATTGTGATTCTTTTGCAGATAGTGTTTTCCCTGCCGATTCAACTGACTGAAACAGTTGATATACACGGGCAAGTAGTACTTCCACACTCCATTTACTGGCAACTTGCAAATGCCGAAAGGTGTGTTCCCACTTTTCTGTCAACCGCCGAGATTGCTGGTGGACAAAGTTAAAGAGTCTGCTTTGATAACGACCAGAAGAACCAGAAGACATGGTGATGATTTTTTAGTTTGAGTCTTGTTTAGTTGTGAGACTCCCGCCAAACAATAAAAACTACAATCTGTTAATTATCGTAAGTGCCCTCATCTTAGCGAAAATATGACCTCTATTGGATCTCAATCTCATACTGAATTCATCTTGCAAGCAATTGAGCAATTACGCTCTTGTTCTCAAGTTAATATTCAATCTACTTGGTTATATCAAGAATCTAACCAAGCGATCGCTGATGTTATTGCATCTGATTTGTCTGATTGGCAACCAGCCCAGCTAAATGCCAAAGGTCATATTGCTTGGACAGGCGGCAAAAAAATGCTATGGCTGGTGCAAAGATTAGTAGTTCCCCAAGATTTACAGAGTTATTCCCTAGCAGGGTTGTCTTTGCGACTGGCACTGGTTTGGTGGGCAGATGCTGCGGAGATTTACGTGAATGGCAAGTTGGTGCTAGAGGGAGATTTATTTGATTGTTCGCCAAGAGTGCTTCTCAGTCGAGGGGTAACACCTGGTGAAGAATTTATTGTGGCTTTGCGGTTAGTGAGTCCGGGACATTGTGATGGTGCTTTAGTGCGATCGCTCCTTATTTATGAATCTATAGATGATAATAAGCCCGATCCGGGGTTTGTGGCTGATGAGTTGGCGGTGACACAACTTTATTTAGAAAGGTTTGCGCCGGAGAGGTTAGCTGTTTTAGCGGAGGCGGTAGGGGAAATTACGAACCGCCAAGACGCAAAGGACACAAAGGAAGAATGTGAAAGGAAACTTTCTGCTATTCGCCAACACCTCTCTCAATCCCAAATCCCAAATCTAAAATCTAAAATCTATTTGTTGGGTCATGCTCACTTAGATTTAGCATGGCTTTGGCCTGTGAATGAAACTTGGAATGCAGCCCAAAACACTTTCGCATCGGTTCTCAAGCTGCAAGAAAATTTTCCTGAGTTAATTTTCTGTCATTCGACTCCAGCGCTATACGCTTGGATTGAAGAACATCGCCCGGATTTATTTCAGGCAATTCAAGAGGCGGTAGCTGCTGGACGTTGGGAAGTAATCGGCGGTTTGTGGGTGGAACCGGAACTCAATCTGATTGCTGGTGAATCGATCGCCCGTCAGCTATTGTATGGTCAGCGCTATATTCAAGAAAAATTTGGCAAGCTTTCGACTATTGTCTGGGTTCCGGATACTTTTGGCTTCTGTGCAACTTTACCGCAGTTTTTCGCTAATGCAGGTATTGAGTATTTTGTCACGCAGAAGTTGCGGTGGAATGATGCTAATAAGTTTGATTATGGAGCTTTTTGGTGGCGATCGCCCGACGGTAGCGAAGTGTTTAGTTTGATGTCTGCACCCATTGGTGAAGGTATCGACCCGGTTAAAATGGCATCTTACTCTCTGGAATGGCAAGCCCAAACCAAGTTACCAGAATCTCTTTGGCTTCCTGGTGTCGGCGACCACGGCGGCGGCCCTACACGTGATATGTTAGAAATCGCCCAACGCTGGCAAAAGTCTCCTGTCTTCCCAGAAATAGAATTTACTACCGCTGAAAAGTATTTACAGCAAATCAGTGGAGTAAAAGCAGAAAGTGAAAACTTCCCCGCGTCCCCTACCTTTCCTACTTGGAACGATGAACTATACTTAGAATTCCATCGCGGTTGCTACACTACCCACGCAGATCAAAAGCGTTGGAATCGTCGTTGTGAAGGATTATTATATGAGGCTGAATTATTCGCTACTTTAGCAACCATTAGTTGCGGCGTGACATATCCCAAAGCCGAAATCGAAGCCGCTTGGAAGCAAGTATTATTTCAACAATTTCACGATATTTTACCTGGTTCTTCGATTACCCAAGTATATGTAGATGCGTTACCCGAGTGGCAGCAAGTCGAACAAGTAGGAACGAAGATATTACAAGAGTCACTGCTAGCGATCGCATCTCACACTACCATACCAGAACCACCACACCCTGAAGCCCAACCGATATTCATCTTTAATTCTCTCAATTGGGTGCGATCGCAGGTAGTGGAAATTGTATTCCCAGACCTAGAACTTGAGCAAAGCTTTGACTGGCAAATTTGCGACCCACAGGGAAATGAGGTATCCTCTCAAGAGCGTTTTATTGGGCCAAGACGTAGACGCACTGGTGAAACGCCCATAATGTCAGTTTCTTTTTTAGCAAATGAGATTCCTGCTTGTGGTTATCGTATCTTTTGGCTTTGTCCGTGTAAACCTTCGTTGCAATCCTCTAACCCCCTTGGAGAAGAGTATGTTCTAGAAAACGAATATCTACGAGTTACAGTTGACCAACTAACAGGTGATTTATCTAGCATCTTTGACAAAATTCATCAGCGCGAAGTTCTTAGTGGTTTAGGTAATCAACTGCAAGCTTTCCAAGATAGTGGACAATACTGGGATGCGTGGAATATCGATCCAAATTATGCCCAGCATCCTTTACCACCCGCTAAACTATCATTTATTTCTCATCTAGAACAAGGAATGTTACGCAGTCGCGTGCGTGTAGTGCGAACAATAGGTCAGTCAGAATTTCGGCAAGATTATATCCTAGAAAAAGGGTCTGCTGTTCTCAAAATTAAAACACATGTTGATTGGCAAGAAAATCAGGTTTTAGTGAAAGCTGCTTTTCCTCTCACCGTCGAATCAGACTTTGCTACCTATGAAATTCCCTGTGGCGCTATTCGTCGCCCAACTAAACCCCAAACCCCCGCAGAACAGGCAAAATGGGAAGTCCCCGCTTTACGTTGGGCTGATTTGACTGGGGAGACAGAACAGGGTATGTACGGTGTAAGTTTACTCAATGATTGTAAATATGGTTACGATAGTCAGCCAAATCAACTACGTTTAACACTACTACGTAGTCCTAATTGGCCAGACCCAGAAGCTGACCGAGGCGTTCACGAATTTACTTATGCTTTGTATCCCCACACTAATAGCTGGGAAACAGCCCATACTATACGGTGTGGCTATGAATTGAATACACCATTGCAAGTAGTAGTGAATCCACCAAACATTCAACACCCAGTACTCAGCACTCCTGAAGGATTGAGTTTCTTGGATTTGTGCGCTGAAAATTTAATCTTGATGGCTTTGAAGCCATCTGAAGATGATCCTCAAGAATTGATTCTCCGGTGTTATGAATGTCACGGAGAAACAGCAGAGTTATCTTTACAAAGTGATTTAGGTTTGAATCTAGGAGATACAGTAGATTTGTTAGAGCGTTGCTCCTCGATCGCTGAATTCTCATCAACGAAACAAATCTTGACGATACAGCCTTGGAAAATCGCTAGTTTCAAACTGATACCAGCGGATAATTCCGTAGGTAAATGAGCTAATGGTCAGTGGTCAGTAGTTTTTGCTACTGACCACTGTATGGGTGCAAAGTCTTGCGTCCCTCCTGACTAATTACTCTTGATTCATCTAGTCTTCGTGGTCTTCAAAAGGGTCTGCCAGTTGCTTGCTAGGAGGTCCAAAGGAAGTATAAATGGCAAAGCCTGTGATGGCAACCAGTATGACACCTACGGAAATGCTAAGAACTATTGCGGGTTCCATAAATTAGAGATAGATTATGAGTGCTATTCTTATAGAATATTACAGAAGATTAAAAAAAGCTTTGGCAACTAATCTTAGGTGAACTATGGCACAACGGACTAGGTTGGGAGATATCCTGAGACCTCTGAATTCTGAGTATGGTAAGGTCTCCCCAGGTTGGGGTACGACCCCTGTAATGGCTGTTTTTATGCTGCTATTTTTCGTGTTTTTGCTAATTATTCTGCAACTTTACAATAAGACAATCTTGGTTCAGGATGTTCTTGTCGATTGGCGGAGTTTAGGCAACTAACTGATACACAGCGATTAAGCTGGCGTAATCAGCAAACCTACACCCGGCTTGTCCGGGTTTTTTTATTGGAGGTTAGTTGGTAGTTGTCAAGTGTTTTTTGCTTTACTACTGACCCTTAACCAACGATCGCTAACTATTGACTAGACTACATATGTGAATTGATGCAACGATTTGAGATACAGGAGACACAAAAATGAACATATTTGGTATCGGTCTGCCAGAAATGGCTCTAATTATGGTAGTAGCATTGTTAATCTTTGGACCGAAAAAGCTACCAGAGATTGGGCGTAGTTTAGGCAAAGCAATTCGCGGTTTTCAAGAAGCTTCTAATGAATTTCAAAGCGAGTTCAAGCGGGAAGCCGAACAACTGGAACAAGCTGTGAAAACTACTGCTGAAATTGAACCCAAGCAAATCGAAGCAGTAAAATCCGAGCAAGATACCGCTGGTTCCTCCCAAGCGACTTAGGATGCAGCGAATTGATTAATTGTAGGTAAATGACAGAAGCTGTTACGCAACCAGCTATAGTGATTCCCCAACTAATTGTCGGGTTGGGGAATCCAGAGCCTAAGTATGAGCAAACACGTCACAATATTGGCTTTGCTGCTGTAGATGCTCTCTCGCGGTTTTGGCAAATTCCCATAGCGGAAAATCGCAAGTTTCAGGGTCAGTATGGCGAAGGTATGGCACCGGGTGGAGGTAAAATCCGTTTACTGAAACCACTGACCTATATGAATCGCTCAGGACAGTCAATACAAGCCGTGACGAGCTGGTATAAATTACAACCAGAATCTGTGCTGGTGATTTATGACGATATGGACTTGCCTTTGGGAAAGACTCGCCTACGCTTATCTGGTTCTGCTGGCGGACATAATGGCATGAAGAGTGCGATCGCACATCTTAGCACCCAAAACTTCCCCCGTTTGCGAATCGGCATTGGTAAACCCAAAGATGCCGCTAATGCTGATAACTCCGAATCTATTTCCCATGTGCTAGGAAGATTTTCTGCTGCTGAAACTCAATTAATGTCTCTTGTACTTGAGTTTGTAGTTGAGTGTGTAGAACTAAGCCTGAAACAGGGAGTAGAAAAGGCAATGAATCGTTGTAATAGCCGCACTATAGAAAACGAGCAATAATCTGTTGTCAGTATTATTCTCCTTGTCCCCATATCTTTGCGTCCCTGCTCAAAACAAGATACCCGCACCCTAGTCAGGGTGCGGGTATCTTGCTTAATTTTATGTAAAAATAACGACAACGTGGTATTGCTTCTTTAAGGGCATCTCCTTTCGCAACGCCACTACCAAACCGAATAGGTTTATTTAAAACGTCGTTTGCGTCTAGCTGCCACTGCCTTGCGTTTACGCTTTTCCAACGGTGTTTCAAAGTGCCGATGATATTTCACGTCAGCTAGTATACCAGCTTTAGAAACCTGGCGTTTAAACCGCCGCAGAGCTGAATCTATTCCTTCGTTTTCTCCTAGAACCACTTGGGTCATTCTTGCTTTTTCCTCAGAATCGATAGTTTCCATTGTAATAGTAGCCTCAAACTTAGCCAAACTCCCCCTATGCAAAAGCCGGGATGAAAGGCGATTCATTTGTTTGAGGCAGGTTATGTGTACTTCTTGTTCGTGAAATTGGCAGTTAGCTAAAAACTAATGCCAATGCCCTCATGCACTCGCAGCGGCAGTAGAAAATATAGAAGAATTATAATACTAAATTTCTCTGACTGCACTAAAATCCAGAAAAACGGGTAATCTTGAGTACTAACAAAAATGAGCAATTGCTATTATTCCTACTTATTTTAAAAATTAATCCTGCCTTCATTTAATAATTTATATCCAACTGCTAATGCAGTGAAAGCAATAAAGAAATTCCATAAACTAGTTGGTCTTAAAATAACTCCGCCACTTAAGAAAACTAGCACAATGCCAATGCTTAATAAAATCCATCCTAAGTTACCAGTATCTCTGCGAAAAAAGACTAATGCGAAAATACCAGCCATGATTGCCAAAACCGATCCACTAGCAGGTAAGCTGCGGTAAAAATATGAATAATAACCGCTAACAAATATGATATTCTGACCAAAAAAGTAGATGCCTGTAAAAAGTAAAATAATTCCTATAAGTTTGATTAACAGACGACCCATAAGATTTTTGTATTTTTAATGGCTGAGTATTTTCACAAGATCGTACTTTCATTTTTAAATACTAGTGGATATGTTATTAAATTTTAATTAAGTGAATATACTGAAATAAAAATCTAGATTATCTTAGGGGAATAGCAGCATGAGTTATCAAATGCTACCAACCTACTCAGGTTTAAGAACTATAGATAGAGCTAATTGATAAATTTGGCGACGGGTAAGAGAAGTAAATTTTGCTAATTGACGGCTAGCTTGCGATCGCGATATCCCTTGACTAATTAACTGTTGTAGTTCGGCTTTTAATTGTGCTTCCGTCAGTTGGGTTTGGCTGGGTGGAGTTCCCGCCACCAATAATGTATATTCACCCTGGGGTTCGCGTTGGCTGTAATGAACGATCGCCTCAGCAATTGTCCCCCGCCAAAATTCTTCATACAATTTAGTTAATTCCCGTGCTAGAACAATTTGGCGATCGCTTCCCCAAACTTCTGCTAAATCTTGCAAAGTTTCTCGTAAGCGGTGGGGCGACTCGTAGAAAATCAATGTGCGGGATTCTGTTTGCAGAGATTCTAAATGTTCTCGCCGTTGTTGAGCTTTCGGTGATAAAAAGCCTTCAAAGACAAACCGATTTGTTGGTAGTCCAGCTGCACTCAAAGCGGTAATTGCTGCACTAGCACCAGGAATGGGAACTACTGTTATCCCCGCCTCAATACAAGCTTTTACCAGTTCATATCCAGGATCGGAAATTCCAGGCATTCCAGCATCGCTGACAAGAGCGATCGCTTTACCATTAGTTAGATGCTCTAATAATTCTGGAACCCGGCTATTTCGATTATGTTCGTGGTAACTCAATTGGGGTGTTTTAATTTGAAAATGCTGTAGCAGTTTCCCCGTGTGGCGCGTATCTTCCGCAGCAATCATATCCACTGTTTGTAATATCCGCACTGCCCGAAAGGTTATATCTTCTAGGTTGCCAATTGGTGTGCCAACAACGTAAAGTGTTCCTGGTTTTGGTTCGGTCTGCATAGGCGAAAAGTGGCGAGTTAAAAGTTATGGTTATGAGTTAGGAATTAGGAGTTAAAAGTAATAACTCATAATGCTAGTACCAACACTAATAAAAACTGACAAATGACAAATGACAAATCTTTTCGTGGATTATTTGTGGGTTTAGTTACCTTAGATTTAATTTATCTTGTTGATTCTGCTCCTAAAAATAATCAGAAGATTGTTGCTACTGACTATACTGTGGCAGCAGGTGGGCCAGCTACAAATGCAGCTGTTAGTTTCTCCCATCTCAGTTATCAAGCTCAGATATTGGGTGTGGTGGGTTCTCACCCAATGACGCAGTTAATTCGAGGCGATTTGACTAATTATAAAGTTGCGATCGCTGACCTTGAACCCAGTACTAGTACAGCGCCCCCTGTCTCCTCTATAATTGTCAGCCAAGCTACAGGCGAACGGGCTGTGGTTTCCATCAATGCTGTCAAAACTCAAGCTAGCAATGCATCTATTCCACGAGATATTTTGCAAGATATTGATATTGTATTAATTGATGGACACCAGATGGTAGTGGGAATTGCGATCGCTCAAATGGCTAAAGCTATGAACATCCCAGTAGTTATTGATGGTGGCAGTTGGAAACTAGGCTTTGAGAAAGTTTTACCTTTTGTGGATTATGCTGTTTGTTCGGCTAATTTTTATCCCCCTAACTGCCAGACTGAGAAAGAAGTTTTTGCTTATCTGAGTGCATTTGACATTCCCTACATCGCCATTACCCATGGGGAAAAACCAATTGAATATTTGAGTTGCGGTCAAGCTGGTGCTATAGAAGTGCCCCGTATTCAGCCTGTTGATACACTGGGGGCTGGAGATATTTTTCACGGTGCTTTCTGTCATTACATTTTACAGGAAAGTTTTACTGATGCACTGGTACTGGCAGCTAAGATAGCCGCTGATTCTTGTGGATTTTTTGGCACGCGCCGCTGGATTCAAAGTGCTGAGGAGCCAGAGTTAAGTTAGACAAGGCTAAATTAATGAAAGATTTACAAGAAATATTAGCGATCGCGCGGGAAGTGGGTTGGCAAGCAGCAGATATACTAAGGTCGTACTACCACGGAACTGCAAAAGACCCCAGCCTCAACGTACAATATCAACAGAATGAGCCTGTAACTGTTGCGGATGTGGCTGTGAGTCAATACATTTTGGATAAGCTACAAGCAGCTTTGGGTAATGAAGATTTTGCCTACATCAGCGAAGAAACCTACAAATCGCCTAGAGACACAACGCCTTATAACCCTACTTGGGTGTGGATTATTGACCCTTTAGATGGTACGCGAGACTTTATTGACAAAACTGGAGACTATGCAGTTCACATTGCTTTAATCAAGGAAACACGCCCAGTCTTAGCAGTGGTGGCATTGCCTGAAGCCGAAAAGTTGTACTACGCTACTAAAGGCGGGGGTACATTTGTGGAAACCCATGACGGATCTATTCCTTTACACCTTTCGTCAGGCAAACGAGTTGAGGATTTGACTGTAGTCGTTAGTCGCTCTCACCGCAATGTACGGCTAAATTATTTACTCCAACACCTGCCTTGTCAAAATCAAAAAGCCGTTGGTAGTGTAGGTTGCAAAATTGCCGCCATTCTCGAACAACAGGCAGATGTCTATATTTCCCTTTCCCACAAGACTGCCCCCAAAGACTGGGACATAGCTGCCCCGGAACTGATTTTGACAGAAGCTGGGGGAAAGTTTACCCACTTTGACGGTACTTTGTTGCAGTACAACACAGGTGATATCAATCAATGGGGTGGTTTGCTTGCCAGTAACGGCCAGTATCATGAGATATTATGTAGAGAAGCAGAAAGGGTATTAGCATTAACCAATGACTAAAAGCTAATACAGCACTCCGTTGCGGTGAATCAGCGCTCTTGGTAGGGTTTCTCTTTGCAGTGCTGGACTCACCGGACTATCTCAAGAATTAACTGTAGCAGTACGAGAGAATTAGTGTGTAAATCCGCTGCTTTGTGAGAGTCTATTGTGATAAAATTGTTTCACCGATAAAAAATCCTTAAATTTTACGGTCTAATTTTCAAAATCCAAACTTCTAGCCAATAGATAAGTGTCACTCATTTGCATTTAAAAGAGTGACATAAGCCATTTGTTGGCAGATTTTCAAACATACCCTATAAAGTCTTATCTTTGAAAGCTACTGCGTGTGAGAAGATATTCTAGGGCTGTGCTATACTGTTGGATATAAGGATTATTTTCGGTTGAGTTACTCGTTTTGGTTTCTAAAAAGCGTCTCTCCGAATTTAACTCTCTTCAATCTCTAAATTCGGAGACATTTTATGTCAATTTACGTTGGAAATTTATCCTATCAGGTCACTGAAGAGGACCTGAAGAGGGCTTTCGCTGAGTATGGAACAGTTAATCGGGTTCAACTACCTACCGACCGAGAGACAGGTCGTCCACGTGGGTTTGCTTTTGTAGAAATGGAAACAGAAGCTCAAGAAACTGCTGCCATTGAAGCACTTGATGGTGCTGAGTGGATGGGACGCGATCTGAAAGTGAACAAGGCTAAACCTCGTGAAGAAAGAAGTTCTCCTCGTGGTAGCTGGGGTGGCAACAGTGGCCGTAGTAATCGTCGATACTAAGTTTTAACTTGATAATTTAACATCTAGAGTCTCCAGCAGGTAAAGCCAAAGGCTCGATTCTGCTGGAATATTTTATTTTGTCTCTAGTCTTCAACTATTCATCCATATTGGGGAGGAATGAGAATGACACAAGTAGTTTTGGGGGAGAATGAAGGTATTGAGTCAGCTTTGCGAAGATTTAAACGTGAAGTTTCTAAAGCCGGAATTTTCCAAGATATGAGGAAAAAGCGTCACTTCGAGACGCCATTAGAAAAAGAGAAACGTAAAGCAGTTGCTAGGCACAAACAAAGTCGTAGGAACCGTTCTCGCTACAGATAACACCTCAAAAATAATTTCCTCTGCGACTTCGTGTAGTAGTCCGTAAGTAATTAGGCAAACACAAATCAACTGAATGTTCGTAGTAGCGCTCTTATGAAAAGACAGCGCTACTGCGGAATACGTATTTAAATCTATAAATATATAAATACAACTACTTTCTGAAGTTGAATTTTCTATGCCAGAATTCAAAGCAATCTAGATGTATCTTCATGTATACTCACAAAGTATCGTAGATGCAGCTTGTATAAAAGCTCTGGCTCTGGATTTTCAAGAAAAATGTTACGCGTTTATCATCTTTTGTTTGGTGCTATTCTACTGGTTTTAATGCCATTGGGAGTTAAATTTGTTCTCCCCTACTTTTCTACTACGAGAGTGGAAAAACCCAATCCTGTAACAACGGCGACTCCAAGTATTTCTCCTCAAACCACTCCTTCAATAACTCCCAATCAGGTAGAGGAAAATATTTGGAAGAAAATTTTAGGTGAAATTGCTACTCCCAATGGTTGGCAAGTTGCTCCTTGTCCGGGAAATGCACCTTTGTTGTGTGTCTCCTCAAAAGGAGAAATTTTAGGTACGGTTGAAATTGGGGTTTACCCAGTAAAAAACAATCCAGATTTTCAAAAAAATCTCACAGTAGCTGGTATTTCACTCAGTTCCAAGGTGGACTACCAAAGTCCCAAATACCAAACCCAAGTATCACAAGCACTCAGAGATTGGGTTGCAGATTTATACGCTACTTTAGCGAAAGACCGTCAGACTAGCTATGGAAACAAAATTGTTTTTTCAGCCTACCCACCGCAACAGTCATCAGTTGGTAAACTTCAGGGAATAAGCTACGGGTTTATAGGACTCAAACAAGAAGGCGGAGTACAAGAGCAACATATTGGTCATGTTGCCTTTGATGGTACAAAGCTTTACGTAATCAATACAGCTTTTGACCCAGGCTCTGTAACAGGTAAGTTCGAGAAACTGGAAAATTTGGCAATTTTTCAACCTTACTTATCTGCGATCGCGGCAAATTTGAAGTTGCCCATCTAGCCAGCATAGTTGATTACTGGCAGCACTCAATCGTCAGGCTTAGTCTGGCGATCGCTTTGTAGTGACCGATCTCAACTTTGGGTTTTAAATTACCAGCTTTATTAAAAGGCTGCTTCTTTACTCTCGAGGTTTAAAATTTTTACTTTTTCTTTAAAATTCTAGAAGTAAATCACACCAAGTTTTCATAATTTGTCATCGTTAATTATGCTTAGTTTTGAGGGCAATATTGAAAATATTTTTTATTGTATGATTTGTTACTTAAGTTTTTATATCCAATTGCATCTGCTATTAGATATAAAAATGTCTACGCCATAAGATAGAAGCTAAAATTGTCAGTCCTTTTTTTGCAATTCTGCGTCAAAAAAGATGTTTTATCATCCTGTATATGTTACGATTTCATGACATATACGTATAAATACTTAGTTAAATAGCTATTAATAATACAAAAAATACTATTTCATAACGTTATTTGAAAAATTGATTAAACCTTTTCCTAGTTTCCTTGAAGGCAATATATCTAATTTTTAAGAGATAAAACAGCAAGTATAAATACTGAAATATAGTTGGTAGTTATTTCAAGAAAAGTAATATTTATAACACTATATATATATTATTTAGTTTTTATTAAAAAGTTAGAGAAAATTACGGATATATTTTTTCATAAAAATGTTAAAAAATACTGAAGTAAGTTAAGTTCCGTCATGCAAACGTAACTAAACGCAATCTATACCAGATTGCACATACAGTAACCCTATATGAGTTGTGAAAATACTTTTTTGAAATAAACGCGCAGCGGCAAGCCGCAAATTAATCTCAAGGACGCAAAAGGCGCGAAAAGAGTGAAGAAAAGATTTCACAGTTAATTTAGGATTAGTTAGCAGGAAATGTGAATTTTATACCCTATAAGATGTGTGCAAGAGTCAGTTTTTGTCAAAGTTAAAGCACTCAAATATGAGGCGCTAAAACGTTGAAATAAGTAAAGTTCCCTCAAGCGCCATTCATCAAGTTTCAGTAATACAAAAGCATAGTTTCCCGACAAATATCGGCTTTTTATCTGCATTATCCTTTGGCAATTTGTTTTGCAGATTTAAACAAATATCTCCAAATAGAGTTCAGTTTCAGTTAGAGTTCAGTGCTTACAACTTTCTGTCATAGCTAAAACCTAGATATGGTGTTACTAGAATTTCAATTAGGAGTTGAAATCATTAATAATGCCATTTTACAGGATTTGCAGATAAGAGAGTGACGCTATTATCTGCTAACCGCTATCAGGAAGCAAATTGATTCTGTTTCTCTGTAAAAAATGGAGTTTTTATGAACAATTTAATTTTACCGGATTTATACTGCCCATTTTCACCTCAGATTAATAAGGATGCTGATGTTTTAGAAGATTATGCGTTTGAATGGGTACTGCGCTTCAACCTCTTACGAGATGAATCAGTTTATCAGCGTTTCAGCAAAGCAAAATTTTCTTGGCTTGCCGCAAGTACTTACCCTGACTGCCAACTTGAACAACTGAAAATTGCAAATGACTGGTTGAGCTGGTTATTTATTTGGGATGACCAGTGGGACATGTCAGATTTAGGAAAAAAACCTGAATTGCTCAAGAGTTATTACAAAAGGTTTCTGGAAATCTTCAATGGAGCAGAACTAACGAGTGAGGATATACCTCTTACTTATGCCTTAAGAGATATACGGCAGAGAATGCTGGTAACAGGGAGTGCAAAATTATTGCATCGTGTCGTTTGCAGCTTTGAAGACTTCTTTGATGGATGTGTTTTGGAAGCAACCAACCGCGCTCAGGGAATTATACCCAACGTTGAAAGCTATACTCAGCTACGAAGATTAAGCGTGGCAGGGGATCTAATTCTTTTGTGGATTGAATTATTCAATCCATTTATGATTCCCGATATTTTACGAAAGCACGACATCGTTAAAAAACTGCAAGAGATGACAATTAACATTCTTGCCTGGTGCAACGATATTTTTTCTGCACACAGAGAAATGGCAAGTGGAGATGTTCATAACCTAGTATTGGTACTGCATTATCAACAGCAACTTCCTTTGGAACAAGCCATTAAGCGTGCTGCCCAAATGCACAATCAAGAAGTACAAAAGATGATGAATTTAGAAGCAACTATTCCATCTTTTGGAGAAGAAATAGATATTCAACTTGCAAAATATATATCAGGATGTCATGCCTGGATACGTGGCAACCTCGATTGGTATTCTCACTCTGGTCGCTATCAATCTACAGAAAAGCTGGATTTAGCTGTTGGTATGGCTCCAGCAATCATAGTTTAATACTTCGGCAATTTCGCAAGGAAAAATTTTCATGCAACTACCCAATCGTATTAAAACCCCTTCTTTGCTCCAGAAGATCCAATGGATTTTTGATCCTATGGGATATATGGAAAGCTCAGCGCAGCAATATCCTGACCTTTTCACTGGTGAAGTAGTTGGTTTTGGTAACACCCTGGTATTTGTGAGCCATCCTCAGGCAATGCAGCAAATTTTAACCAGCCAGAGAAACAAGTTTGCAGCCGATGGTAAGCTCAACCAAATTTTACAACCCATACTAGGGGAGTATTCACTGATCATGTTAGGAGGTTCTCCCCACAAACGGCGGCGACAACTTTTAATGCCCTCGTTTCATGGAGACCGGATGCGAGCCTACGGTCAGCTATTTTATGATATCGCCGCAAAAGTCTTTAGTCAGTTACCAATAGACCAGACCTTCCAGGCTCGTGATGCGACGCAGCAGATTTCACTACAAGTGATCTCACAGGTTCTCCTTGGCTTGCATGAGGGAGAACGTTGCCAACAACTCATGCAGTTAATGGTGTCGATGTTAGATGTCTTTGACTCGCCGCTGACTTCTAGCTTCTTGTTGTTACCCTTTCTCCAACAAGATTTAGGAGCTAAGAGTCCTTGGGGGGGTTTTGTGCGCCAACGGCAGCAAGTAAATGAATTGCTCCACGCTGAAATTGTTGAACGTCGCCAACAACCCGATCCAGATCGCATTGATATCCTCTCGTTGTTGATGGAAGCAACAGATGAACACGGACAACCGATGACTGATGAAGAGTTGCGCGATGAAATCAAAACCCTGATGTTTGGTGGATATGAAACCGCAGCAACAGCAATGGCTTGGGCATTGTATTGGATTCACCGCAAGCCTGAAGTCCGGGAGAAACTGCTCGAAGAATTGGATACACTCGGTGATTCCCCTGACCCCATGAGCATTTTCCGGCTACCTTATCTCACCGCTATCTGCAATGAAACCTTGCGGATCTACCCGATTGTGATGTTGACTTTGCCCACGTTAGTGCAAGAACCCGTGGAAATACTGGGATATTCATTAGAGCCAGGTACAGTAGCAGTTGGCTCCATCTATCTTATGCATCAGCGTGAGGATCTATATCCCCAACCCAAGGAGTTTCGACCAGAGCGCTTTCTAGAACGCCAATTTACTCCCTATGAATTTATGCCCTTTGGTGGTGTTCGTCGCTGTATTGGTGAGGCGATGGCTATGTTTGAAATGAAGGTAGTATTGGCAAAAATTCTGTCTACTTATGAACTAGCACTAGTCGAACGGCGGCCAGTACGGCCTCAACGTCGAGGTGTTACCCTTGCACCGACTAGTGGAATCAAATTGGTAATTACAGGGCGGCGCGAGCGTCGTCAGTCTCCGGTGACTACACCCATCCCCTTAGCGGTTCACTAGTATCATGTCCGGTTGATGACTTATCTATTAAAGTTGATGCAAGGACGCAGGGATGCGGAGAACCGAGAATTGCGCTGGTGTGGGTTGGGGAAAACCCTTATTATTGACCCCACCAGCATTATCGGGTGTAAATTACTAATACAACCATCTCACTGTTGCATTGGGATCTCAATCACAAACTCAGTCCCCTTTCCAATAGTAGAATCACAGGTTAACTGGCCCTTGTGTTTATCCACAACAACTTGATAGCTAATTGATAACCCCAATCCCGTACCACTGCCAATGGGCTTAGTGGTAAAAAATGGATCAAAAATTTTCTGACATACTTTGGCAGTCATGCCACGACCGTTATCAGCAATCCGAATCCTCAACGTATTCGAGTCTTTTAGCTCAGTGCAAATGCGAATCTGCGGTTTAATCAAAAGTCCACAGTCAATAGTCCCCAGTCCATTGACTATTGACTGTTGACTATTAAGTAATGACTCCTCCAAAGCATCGATCGCATTACTGAGGATATTCATAAATACTTGATTCAATTGACCAGCATAACAACTCACTTCTGGGAATTGGCCATATTTCTTAATCACCTCAATTTCCGGGCGATCGCTCTTTTCCTTGAGTCGATGTTGCAAGATCATTAAGGTGTTATCAATGCCTTCATGAATATCTACTGGTTTCATTTCCGATTCATCTAGGCGGGAAAAATTCCGTAAGCCTAGAACAATATTCCGAATGCGTGAGCTCCCGACCTTCATGGAATCGAGAATTTTGGGCAAGTCTTCTGCCAGGAAATCCACATCAATCTCTAAAGCTTTATCCTCAACTAGAGCCGAAGGATTGGGGTATTCCTGTTGATAAATAGCGATCAAATCCAGCAAATCTTGCACATACTCACTAGCATGAGTAATGTTGCCATGAATAAAATTTATCGGGTTATTGATTTCATGAGCGATTCCCGCCACCATTTCCCCTAAGGAAGACATTTTTTCACTTTGAATCAATTGGCTTTGGGTACTTTGCAATTCTGAGAGTGCTTGTTCTAAGCGTTGATTTTTGTCGTTAAGTTCCGTTGTTCTCTGGGCTACTTTCTCCTCTAATGTATGGTTAGATTCCTCTAAGTGTTGATTCGCTTGGGTCAAATTGTTATAGAGGATGGCATTCTCTAGAGAAATCGCGGCTTGAGTGGTAAGGAGTTTCAGAACTTCGACACGATCGCGTGTAAATGCCACCGTCGTCAGATTATTTTCCAGGTAAAGAATACCCAGTAATTTACCTTGATTGATAATTGGGATACACAGTAGACTCTTGGGTTGCTCGCGAATAATATAGCGATCGCTAGAGAGGAAATCCACACCTTTGACATCGTCAATGACAAAAATTTCCTTGGTGCGTTTAACGTAGTTAATTAAAGTAATGGGGACATCGCCACTGGAGTCTAGATGAGTTGATGGAAATTCTGTAGAGATGCAGTCCAAAGTCGAATTGGAACTAACTGCGGTGACACTTAAGCCCAAGCGATCGCCTTCACTCAAAATCAGCGCAGACTTAGATGCGCCAGCGTTTTCCATCACTACTGCCATTAAGGTAGAAAGTAGTTGCTCTAGTTCGATTTCTCCAGATAGCGCTTGCGAGGCTTTCATCACAGATGCTAAGTCCAGCATCTGAGAAATGCTGGTGTTAGAACTGACAACTGTTTCGTGAGTAATAAGACTAGATAGGGATATGCTTGGTTCAGTGGTAGTTTTATCTCTGTGTGTGAGTTTCAGTTTTTCTTGCTGGATGATGTGAGCAAGTAATTGAGGATAGCGTTGTTGTAAGTCGTCAACTTTGGCTTTTGCTCCCCAGCGGACGTAGCAATAGTAGGCATCCGTCAGGTAGGTTTGAGCAATTTTCTGTTTGTTCCATTCAAGATAGAACTTAGCAGCTAGTTCGTGCGCTAGTGCTTCTTCGTTGATGTACTCGTTTTCTTTAGCAAGGGTGATGGCGCGATCGTAATCATCCATTGCTGGGAGATATTGACCGAGAATTCGATACCGCTCCGCCTCCACTAAGTAAAATTTATGCAAGTAATTCATCGGGGCGTGATGCGCCCAGTCTTGCATCTTTTCTTGATTGGCTTGTACTCGATCGAGAATGCGCTTTTGCTCAGAATCGTCTGCATCAGCATAGATTGCCAACTGTGCCAAAGAATCGTAAAAATGGAAAAAAGGAATAACCAGTTGTCCTGTACCACCACCTAAATACTTTTCTGCCAAAATGCTGTTTTCAACAGCTTGAGGAAACTCATAAAATAAGTAACACAGATGTAGTTTGTTGACATATGAATATAAAAGCCCTATGACATCATTGGCTGCAAGGTGAATCGGTAGCATTTTTTCCTCGTCGTAAGCTTCACCAATTAAACGACTAGGATTTTCCACAGCCCCTGACAAGTTCAAGATAGTCTGCCGATAGATTTCATTCCAGTGAAATACTGTTTCTTGCTTGATTTTACGGATGGCATGGCTGTAATTTGACATCTCTGATTCCAGCCCTGTCAGTTCTTTAGCAATAAAATATGCAGAGTAGGAATAATTGTTAATAGAATAAGCTGCATATTCTAAATCTCCCATTTCTAGTCCAGCAGAGTAGCACTCTAACAGAGGCTTCAATATTTCCCTACTATGTTCCTTCCAATGTCGAATAACTGTATTAAAGACCATCATGGTCTTAATGGTAACTTTTTCAGCATTACACTTAGTCAATAGACTGAAAGCCAGTTTGCCGAATTGATAACCAGACTCAATGTCTCCCATAGCGCAGAGTACAAATCCGTAACTAACATAGGCAAAGGCAGACAATAGTACATTGCCATGTTGGAGCGATAAGTTAACTTGTTTAAAAATAATCAGCAGGAACAGGTTAGGATTAGTTTGATAGGAAAGAGATGTTGCACTCGATAGAATACGCATAATTGCCATTATTTGGGCTTCCCTCATCTCTGGCAAATCAATTAAGTCTTCAATGCTCCTCCCAATGAGATTTGATGTTATTTCTGCCATTGCTAGCTGAACATCAGACTGGCTGGCATTTTCAGGAAACCCCACCCCCAACAACTTCAAAAATGATAATGCAGTGTTCACTGCTTCTAGTGCTTGATTTTGCGCCCCATAAGCTTGAATTTTGACTTCATAAAGTTTCACTTTCTCTAGCAGTGTTTGAGCTTTTTGCAGTGCTACCTCTGCTAATTGCTCCATTTGCTCAAAGTCGCCAGCTAGGTATGCTGCCTCTGCTGCTGTTTCATACAAAGCTAGGGTTAATTCGTATTTGGTCTCCCAAGTATCACCTGTAAGTAGTTTAATTCCAGTTGTTAAATACTTGAGCGCGGCGGGATAAGCTGTTGATGCCAAAGCTTTACGTCCAGAAGTTAGATTCATCTGAGCTAGCTGCTCGCGATCGCTTGGAATATTGATTAATGGTACTGCTATATTGAACTGATTTACCAGTTCAAAAATCTTGTCTTCCCGTTCTAAAACTGGGGTATTGTTCAACAGTAGTTGCCCAATTTTGAGATGAATTGCCTGTTTTTGTTGTTTGGGAATGAGAGAATAAGCTGCTTGCTGTACTCTGTCATGGATAAATTTATATTTAAATGTTGGGTAATTACCATGGTTAAATTCTTTGCCTTGTAGACTTATGATTTGGTCATTGCTATTTTGTTCAACTAACTTGTACACCTCAGTTTGTGGTAAAATTAGTCCTTCAAGTAACGCTGGCCATAAGTCTGAGGCTGTATCTACCGCAGATTCTTCGTGTACAATGGCAAGAGTTTTTAAGTCAAATTGGTTGCCAACACAAGCTGCTAACTTGAGGACTTGCTGAGTCTGCTTTGGCAACTTCAGGAGTTGAATTGTCATAAATTCAACCACATCATCTGTAAGAGCTAATGCCTGGATTTTTGCTAAATCATACTGCCAATAACCCAAATTAAAATTAAATTCAATTAGTCCGTCTTTATGCAAAGCCTTGAGGAATTCATGAGAAAAGAAAGGATTGCCTTTGGTTTTGGCATACACCATTTGCGTGAGGGCGATCGCAATTTGTTCTGGACACTTCAAGGTATCAGCAATCAAACGGTTTAAATCGCTCTGTGTTAAGGGTGTTAGGGTGATGGTACTAATGCTGGCTCCAGTTTTTTGAATCTCCTTGAGCGTTAAATCGAGTGGATGTGCCTTTGTCACTTCATTATCTCGATACGCACCAATCAGTAGAAAACCTCCCTGAGTGCCGTTTATCTTCTCCGTTTCACCTACAAGCCCAGAAGATTTGGTTTGACTGATTAATAATTGAATTAATTTTAAAGAAGCTGTATCTGCCCATTGCAAGTCATCGAGAAATATTACCAAGGGATGTTCTGTAGCAGTGAAGACGTGAATAAATCTTTGCAACAATAAATTAAAACGATTTTCGGCAGCACTTCCAGAAAGTTCTGTGACTTCTGGTTGCTTGCCAATAATCAGTTCGAGTTCGGGAATCACATCAACAATTACCTGACTTTGTTCGCCCAATGCTGCAAGAAGCTTGGTTCTCCAATTGTGAATTTGAGCATCTGTTTCCAACAGTATTTGCCCAATTAAGTCTCGAAAAGCTTGCACCAATGCAGATAGGGGAATATCGCGTTGAAATTGGTCAAATTTCCCTTTAATGAAATAACCGCGCTGCCGGACAATAGGTTTGTGGACTTCGTTGACTACTGCTGTTTTACCAATGCCAGAGAAACCTGCCACTAGTATGATTTCTGTTGTGCTTTTACTAACGCGTTCAAAAGCTGCAAGTAGTTTTTCTACTTCTTTTTGGCGACCATAGAGTTTTTCGGGGATGAGGAAACGATCCGAGATGTCCCGCGCTCCCAACTCGAAAGGTATTATCTTTTCTGTATGTTGCCATTGGTTTCGACACTCTTCTAGGTCATACCTCAGTCCATAGGCACTCTGATAGCGGTCTTCAGCATTTTTTGCCATCAGCTTGTGAACGATTAAAGACACTATTGGCGGAATATTGGAGTTAATCTGGCTGACCGTGGGTGGTTGTTTAGCAATGTGGCAGTATACTAACTCCATCGGATCTGTGGGTGTGAAGGGTAAATGTCCGGTGAGGAGTTCAAAAAAAGTGACACCCAAGGAATAAAAGTCACTTCGGTAGTCGATACCTCGGTTCATTCGTCCCGTTTGTTCGGGGGATATATAAGCTAGCGTCCCTTCTAACACGTTGGGATTGGTAAGGCATTGAATTTCTCGTGGTAACAGGGTGGCAATGCTGAAGTCAATCAGTCTGACTTCCAGAGTGTTGGGTTTGATCAGGATGTTGGCAGGTTTGATGTCTTTGTGGATGATGCGATCGCGATGCAATTGCTCTAGGGTAGATGCTATTGTTATGGCAATGTGGAAAAACTCTCTTAAGGCTAAGCCATTTCCTTGTTTGCCCTTGTTCCCTTGTCCCCAATCTTTGAGCGATATGCCCCCAAAATCCTCTACCACTAGGGCGTAGCCATTACGGTAGTTCTCTAAACCTAGGGGTTTGACTATTCCCGGATTATCTAGGTTTTTGGTAATGGTGTACTGATTGCGGAACTGAGCGATTTCATTGAAGGTAGGATATTCGTTCCGCATCAGTTTAACGATCGCACTTTTTTGGTCGTGTTCTCTGATACCTCGATAGACTAGGGTTTTGCTGCCCGAGTAAATCTGCTCGGTAATGCGATATCCGGGAATGGTAAATATTGTATCGGATAATACTAACATTGCAGCACTTCTCACAGTATGTTTTCTGCTTTAGTATTCCCTGATACTGGCTCTAAGTATCAGCCGATATCACCATAAAACTAAGTTTTTATAAAAATAAATTACAACAAAATGTTAGATTTTTTACTAGGTCAAGTTTAATCTTTCAGATAAAGTCACTTTATCTGAAAGATTAAGTATCGTTCACTGATGGGTAATAGTTATTGAAGAAGAAGGCAGTCCCGATGAAAAAATTTTCATCACCATGCATGAAAATGGTATTTTCACGGCAGTTGCTACAACGGAGGGAACCTCCGCAACGCACTGCCTCCCCTACACCCCTACACCCACTTTCAAGTCAGAGGGCAGAAGGCAGAAATAACCAACTCCTAACTTCTTTCTTGATAACCACTTGCTCCATTAACTATTACCCATTAGGCATTGTCCTAAATTTCAGCTACTGCTCGTTCAATCAAGCGACGTGCCAAAGTTTGCGTACCTGTGTGTTCGTAATAATTTGTAGATACATCTAAGAATGCTGCCAAGTAGTCCAATTTGTCATCCGCAATTTCGACAAATCCTTGCAAGTGGTGGACAACCTTTTGTGGCGTTAAATTGTTGCCACTAACTAGTCCACTCATCCAACCTTTAACTGAGTCAAAGCTTTCGCCGATGAAGTTGAGTTTATTACTAGCATTGCTACCAGGAATTGCATCTTTGATGCCTTGGAAAGTTGAGTTTTGTTCTAACTCCTGTGGGTTTGTCTGATTCAGTGCAGATATGGCTTTGCTGATGAAATCTGGTCCTAGGGGTATCAAACCATCGATGCAAACTAATGCCACCATCCGAATCAGTGACTCGCCACTATACTCTCCCAAAGATGCAACAAAATCTCCAATACTGTCTCCGGGAATGCCGTTAATTTGGCAGAAGGCGACTAATTCAGCAACTAATTTCAATGACAAATCAATAGTTTGAGCTTTGTCAGCTTTGGGAGTAACGGAGTTTAAAAAACCCAATAAGGGTATTTTCTCACCAACTTTATTAGCTAAAGCTGCTGCACCAAGGGCTTTATCTGTGCTATCAACAGTTTGATAGAGCCACAAGGCTGTTTGGTATCCTTGAGAGCGATCGTTGTAAAGATAAATCGCTCGTTCGCCAATTTGCTGAATTAAATCTTCGTCGGTTTCACCAGTGACAGTTTTAATGGTATTGACAAAGCCAACAGTATTTTGCCACTGGCCAGGAGCGACAAAATCAAGGGCATTCAACACAGAAATAGTCAAGCCGCCAGTTGGAAGTTGATCGACCAACTCAAAAATCGGTTTGCTCACAAAAATCTCCTCATTGTGATTTTATTATCTAAATGTCAACAGTGCGGCTCATTTGAGTTTAGCCAGTCCCGCAAGATTAAATTTTTCTATCCAATCTGCGCGATCGCTTGCTGTAAAAGAAGAATCGCGAGAAAGCGCTTTGACTTGGTACTTACCTACTAAAATCGCAGTTTGTGTATTGCCTACTTGTACTGCGGGATAACCGCCAATTTTTTTGGTGCTTTTTGAGAATTTTGCTGCTGCTGATGGTGTGCTAGTGGTATCAGAAATAGATAGTAGAGCTACATCTTTACCACCTTTTTTCAACTTTGCTTCGGCAAAACCTTTTTTCTCTTGGGTATAGACGCGTTGATAGCCAGCTTGTGGAGATGGAAAGAATTTATTAAATTCCCCACCTTGAGTAGCATTTTTGGCAACCGCTTGACCGCGTTTTTGTTGGCTACTTTCCTTTTGTACCTGGTCAAAACGTCCGGGTGTTTTTGGAGTACAGGCTGTGGTCAGTAGTAACACTGACAGCAACAAAACAGCTAAAATTCTACGACCACGGGTGAAAACCATCTTTAGTCTCTCCTTATGCTTGAGCTTTGAGGCAATTATCTGCGCTTGTTTGGGATTTAACAAATAAAATTTACTTTTTGATCATTATTTAGTAAGTACTGAGTCAGTTGTCAGTTGTCAGTTGTAATTTTTCTTCTCCTGCCCTTCTGCCCCTCTGCTTCTCTACCTTTGTTTGTAAGCCACCACAGCATAGAATGGATCTCCTCCAGGCGCACCCAACCACTGTAAAATATTTGGGGCAGTTGACTTTCGGGCAATGACTTCTGGCGTAGTAAATCCGGGTACTGAGGCAAAGTAGCTTTTAACTAATTCCACTCTTGTTGCTTCCGAAGCATCCCGCCAAGCTTGAATCGCTTTTTCAAAAAACATGCGGTTAGAAAAGCTGATAATTGCAACACCGCCGGGTTTAAGGATGCGATGAATTTCCGAAAAAACTGCCTCTGGATATTGGATGTATTGCACTGAAACGCAATTGAGAACGGCATCAAAATCTCGATCCGGCAGTGGTAGCTGGGGATTTCCGTTGAGATTTTGCACAAAGTAACGATCTAACTGAGGATTACGCGCTAACTCTTCAGCATTGAGTCCGTGTCCTTCTACATGAGCAAACTGCATCTCTTCTGGTAAATGCGAAACCCAACTGCTCATCATATCAAGGATGCGTGTGTTGGGTTGGAGCCGCTCTCTGTATAAATCCGTTAGCTGTTGAATAAATCCTTCATCAACATGGGTGACGAAACGCGGATAAGCATAAAACAGCTTGTCGTCTGTATCATCTAATTTTTGGCGTTGATTTGGTCTTAGCATCATAAATCTTAGTTTTGGTGAACTTTTTTACAAAATTGTCGCAATTTCAGGTATTATTTGGAACAAACTCTTTTTAACATATTTTAATAATAAAAAATATATAAACCAGTTCACATAGCAGCATTCAATAACTATTAATTCAATGTTGTATAGACTACACTTCTTGCAGCCTCTCTGGCGACAAATCCGTATAGCAACGGTATTTCCTTATATTAGTTTGTTAGTTTGGATACTCCCATTATTGCTATTCAGTTCTGGGCAGAATAGCTTGATGGCACATGATGAAGGGCTTTATGCTTGGCGATCGCGTCGCATGTTTGACTCTGGTGATTGGATAGCTCCTTGGGGAAATATCCATCATAAAACGCCCGGGCCTTATTGGTTAATTGCTACTGCTTATGAGTTGTTTGGTGTCAGTGAATTTAGCGTGCGAATTCCTAGTACGATCGCTGGTATTTTGGCTTTATTACTGGTATATGAAATTGGCAAAATTATTCTGAGCAAAAAATTAGCTTGGCTAGCTGCGGCAATTTTAAGTGTAGAGTTTCTTTGGTTACAATATTGCCGCTTAGGTACGCCTGATGTACCAATGATTTTCTTAGTACTTTTAGCTATTTGGTCTTTATTAAAAGCTGAATTACATCCTCGGTATCGCTATATTTGGAGTTTTATTGCTGGTGTAAGTTTGGGTTTGGGCTTCTTAGTCAGAAGCTTTATGATTTTTTTGCCAATTATCGCTTTATTACCTTATTTAATTGGCGAACATCGTCGTCATCGTCATCTTGCTAACCCTATTTTGTATTTAGGATTTGTTGTCGGCTTAATTCCTACCTTTAGTTGGCTGTGGTTGAGTTGGTTGCGTTACGGTAACGGTAGTTTTGAGGAATTATTCAAGTTTGTCATACGGCAAAATTCCGAACCTCGTTATCTAACTAGCATATTGTTCTATGTCTGGAATATTCCTGTAAAATCTTTTCCTTGGGCTGGTTTCGGTTTTTTAGGTTTATTTTTAGGATTTCGTCGCTATATTACTCGCTACCATTTGTTATTAGTTGGCTTTCCGCTGGTACTGTTTGTCGAACTGAGTCTTTTTTCAACTCGTCTAGCTCACTACAGTCTTTGCCTTTATCCTTTTATTGCAATGCTGGCCGCAGTTGGTTTAGACTGGCTAGGTAGAATTTACCAGCTAGGATTAACAAAGCAAAATATTCCCCGTAATCTCAGTTATGCCTGTGGTGTATTAGGTATTTTACTTCTGCTAGCAGCGATAGTTATTTTTGCTTGGGATGATGCAGACATCAGTAAGTATGCAATCATCGGTTTGATTGTTGGCTTAGGTTGGTTAATTTTGCCTTTGATATGGATTGCTCGTTACCACTTCGATCTCAAGTTTCTCACAGCTCGTTACTGGCTGGCTGGTTGGTTGATACCCTGTTGGCTAGCTTTGGCTGTGGCTGGTAATTTGGGTTTGTTCAGCGACTATAATCCTTTATATAAAGATTTCTTTCAACAAAGAGCGATCGCCTCAATTCTCCAAACTCATCCTATCTATTTTGTGCAAGTCGGCGGCAAGAACTCTGTATTGCTCAATTTCTATACTCCTGTTCGGGGCAAACAGGTAGATACTGTTTCCCAAGTGCCAGCTTTTAGCTATGCTTGGATCGATACAAAACAGACTCCTCGATTCTCCAAGTCTTATCGCATTCTCGGTGCAGTGCAAAACTACCAGTTGATTCAAGTTCTTCCTCAAGATAGATAGACAAAACTGTTGCCAGATAGCTAAATCTGACTTATAATAAATATTACGTACGCTAAGTATTTAGTCCAATGGTTGCTCAATCAGATTATTCTCCAATTTTAGAGTCGTGGCAGCACAATTTAGCACCACACAATCTGGGCTACCGAATCAAATTGCTATCACAACTACTCAGTCGCAAGTTTACTGAGAGGCTCGAACCGTTTGGAATGACACCATTTCACTGGTTGGTATTATGCTGTCTGTGGCAAGAAGACGGTTTACCTACTTCTAGTATTGGCGACAAACTCCAGCAAGTGGGAGGAACTCTCACAGGCGTACTAGACCGTATGGAAGAACGCGGCTTGGTGCGTCGAGAACGCGACTCTCACGATCGCCGCATTTGGCGGATATGGCTGACAGATGCAGGTAAGGAACTAGAATCGGTACTGCCCCCAATTGCCGCTGAAGTACGCGAACAAGCGATGCAAGGTACTTCTTCTACCGAACGCGAACTCTTTTCCCAAATCCTAAATCGGGCGATTGCTAACTTATCTTGAACGGTGCTGAGGAGCCACTGCGTTACGCGGGTTAAGAGCGTTGTAGACGCGCTTTGCGCGGTGAACCAGCGCGGTCTTGGGGAGCCACTGCGTTGGGCGGCTTTGCCAACTTGTAGACGCGCTCTGCGCGGCTTCCCGCAAGGTAGCAAGTAGCGTTGCTAATTAAAACAAGGATTTTCGTTATTTCGTTGTACTAGAACAGGCGATCGCTAACCTGTCTGGAGACAGTCCCACAATCACCCTACTGGGTGAAGTATTGTTAAATTTTTTTTACAATAATACTAAGCATACAAAATAAATGCCAAGTAAATACATGTAAGCGAATATTACGTACCCGAAATAACCATCTATTCATTAAATCATGTGGCAAGGGAGCTAACAACCATGAGTGCTAATACTCTTAACGGACGCAAACGCAACACAACAGTTTTAGAAAAAGAACTGATTACTGATACAGATACTTTAGAAGCTGTTACTCCAGAGACATCTGCAAAGGTAGAAGCGCCGATTGTGACTCCAGAAGCGCCTGAAACCGATGTACATCAACCAGAAATAGAGAAAAAGGTTGCACCGAAGAAGAAAAAACCGATTGCCTTGATTGCAGCAGTAGTGGGTGTAGGTGCGATCGTCGCAGGCAGCTTTGGTTATCGTTACTGGCAGTATGCTTCTACCCATCAGCAAACAGACAACGCCACAGTTACGGGTAACGTTCACCAAGTTAGTAGCCGGATTCCTGGAACAATCGATCGAGTATTGGTAAATGATAACCAGCTAGTACAACCAGGACAGCTTTTAGTAGAACTAGATCCACGGGACTATCAAAGTAAAGTACAACAAGCAACTGCCGCCCTAGAAAATGCTCGCAGTCAGGCGCAAGCAGCACAAGCAAATATTGCCTTAGTCGCACAAACAACTAGTGGTAAGACAACTCAGGCGCAGGGGGATGTCAACAGTGCTGTAGCTGCTATTTCCACAGCACAAGCAGCAGTCAGAGAAGCCCAAGCAGGGATACCTGCTGCCCAAGCCCAGGTAGCGCAAGCAAATGCCAATTTGCAAAAAGCACAAGCAGATTACAATCGCTATAACCAGCTGTATCAACAAGGTGCAATTGCTCGCCAGCAGTTAGACACAGCCAAAGCAGCTTACGATGTGGCTACAGCACAAAAGAATGCCGCTATCCAGGGAGTAGAGCAAGCACAAGCCCAGTTAGCTTCGGCAAGAGTTGGTGTAGCTAAAGCCCAATCTATACTGGCACAAGCCCAAGAAGGAGTCACCAGCGCCCAAGCAAAACTGGCAGCATCTAGAGGGGGATTGCAACAAGCTACAGCCGGCGGACAAGACACTACAGCAAAACGCAGTCAGTACGAAGCAGCAAAAGCAGCGATCGCCCAAGCAGAAGCATCTCTCAAAGACGCACAGTTGCAACTTTCCTACACTAATATTACTGCTCCGAGTGCCGGACGAGTAGGTAATAAAAACGTGGAAGTTGGCAACCGGGTACAAGCAGGAACGCCATTGATGGCGATCGTCGATGACCAGAAATGGGTAGTTGCGAACTTCAAAGAAACTCAATTGGAAAACATGAAACCAGGAGAACCAGTAGAAATCAAGCTGGATGCTTTTCCCCATCACACTTTTAGCGGTCATGTTGACAGTATTTCGCCAGCTTCCGGCGCTCAGTTTGCACTATTGCCACCAGATAACGCTACAGGTAACTTCACCAAAATCGTACAGCGCATCCCAGTGAAAATAGTTTTAGACCAAAAAAGTATTCAAGGATATGAATCGCGGATTACTCCTGGGATGTCTGCGGAAGTTGCGGTGGAAGTCAAATAATACCAATTTGCCTTTAAAGTATGAAAAAATTTCTTTCCTGCTTGTATCATCTCTCCTGCTACAGAGAGGGGTTTGAGGCAAAGTTGTGATGATATTGATGAAAGCATATTGGTATAAAGTCAGTCTTGCATGAACAAACAAGCCACCTTGAAAAAACCGCTACTACCGGCATTAAGCTCAAGAAACTACCGTCTATTTTTTGCCGGACAAGGTATTTCCTTGATTGGGACGTGGATGACACAACTTGCCACAATTTGGCTGGTTTATAGTTTAACCAACTCCCCCTTAATGTTGGGTGTTGTCGGGTTTACCAGCCAAATTCCTAGCTTCTTTTTAGCGCCTTTCGGCGGAGTTTTTGTAGATCGCTTTTCTCGCTATCGTACCTTAATCGGTACACAAATAATGGCGATGATTCAGTCGCTAGCATTGGCAGTACTGGCACTAACTGGTGTAATTCAAATTTGGCACATCATCGCTTTAAGTTTGTTTCAAGGATTTATTAACGCCTTAGATGCACCAGCACGCCAAGCATTTGTACCAGAACTCGTTGAACGCAAAGAAGATTTAGCCAATGCGATCGCCATTAACTCAACGATGATTAACGGTGCGCGATTAATTGGCCCTGCGATCGGAGGCTTACTAATTGCCAGAGTTGGAGCTGCTTACTGTTTCTTAATAGATGGTTTAAGCTATATTGCCGTCATTGCTGCCTTATTGGCAATGAAAATTAAACCTTGGAAATTTTCAGTAGCCAAGGCTAATCCTTTACAACAAGTCCGAGAAGGTTTCGTATATGCCTTTAGTTTTCCACCAATTCGAGCCATATTATTGCTATCAACTTTAGTCAGTTTGATGGGATTGCAAAATACTATTCTCGTACCAATTTTTGCAGAAGATATCCTCAAAGGTGGAGCCGAAACTCTAGGATTTTTGATGGCGGCATCAGGAGTGGGAGCATTATCAGGTGGAATTTATTTAGCAACACGACAAACAATATTGGGAGTTGGTAAATTAATTGCTTTAGCTCCAACAATTTTAGGAGTTGGTTTAATTGGATTTTCTTTATCCCGATTTTTACCGCTTTCTTTATTCGCAATGCTCTTTGTTGGTTTAGGCACAATTTTGCAAATCGCTTCTAGTAACACATTTTTACAAACAATTGTTGAAGAAGATAAGCGTGGAAGATTGATGAGCTTATATACAATGTCATTTTTAGGTATGATCCCATTAGGTAATTTAATGGGAGGTGTCGTAGCTAGTCATATTGGTGCTGCTAATACATTAATTATTGATGGTATTGCTTGTATTATAGGTTCTGTCATTTTTTACAGACAACTACCTGCTTTAACTAAAATAGTTCTTCCTATATACGAGCAAAAGGGAATAGTAAAAAGTGTAAGATAAATAATCATAAATAACTCTGATTATTGATTTAATTTTTCTTAAAATTAAAATTGCTGGAGCAATACAATGGCTGATACTGATGCAATTCATCAGCAGGGAAAAAATCCTGTTGAACCATCAAATCGCGTGCCCTTAAGAACCTGGATTGGTGTATTAGCTAGTATGCTCGGTGCATTTATGGCAGTACTAGATATTCAAATAACCAATTCTTCGCTACAAGATATTCAAGCAAGTTTAGGAGCAACTTTAGAAGAAGGTTCTTGGATTTCTACTGCTTATCTTGTAGCAGAAATTATAGTAATTCCTTTAACAGGATGGTTGTCGCGGGTGTTTTCTCTGCGACTTTACTTATTAGTTAATACTGTCTTATTCATCTTTTTTTCTATATGCTGCGCCTGGGCATGGAATCTCAATGCTATGATTGTTTTTCGTGCTTTACAAGGCTTTTGTGGCGGAGTTTTAATTCCCTCTGCTATGACAATAGTACTGACAACTTTGCCTCCAGCTAAGCAAACAGTTGGACTAGCTGCATTTGCTATTACCGCAGTTTTTGCACCGTCAATTGGCCCGACATTAGGAGGCTGGTTAACAGAAAACTTTAGTTGGGAGTACAGCTTTTATATTAATGTAATACCAGGGGTTTTGATGCTATCTGGTGTTTGGTACGGACTTAAGCAAGAAACACCCCAAATTAATTTACTAAAACAGGGTGACTGGTGGGGAATTATCTCAATGGCGATTGGCTTAGGTTCTCTGCAAGTCGTCTTAGAAGAAGGTAGCCGCAAAGATTGGTTTGGTTCAGCATTGATTGTGCGGCTAAGTGTAATAGCAGTGATTTTTCTAGCAATATTTTTCTTTATAGAATTAACTCGCAAACAACCATTTATTAATTTGCGACTCGTACTTAAGCGTAATTTTGGTTTAGCCAGTATCGTAAATGTTTCACTAGGGGTAGGATTGTACGGTTCGATTTATATTTTGCCGTTGTATCTTGCTCAAATTCAAAAATACAATGCATTGCAAATTGGTGAAGTACTAATTTGGGCAGGCATTCCCCAACTATTTATTATTCCTTTTCTTCCCAGACTAATGCAACGCATTGATGTGCGTTTTATGGTTGCGATCGGTGTGACTTTATTTGCTGTGAGTGCATTTATGAACTCCAGCATGACTTACGAAACGGGATTAGATCAATTACGGTGGTCGCAACTTGTGCGGGCAATGGGACAACCATTGATTATGGTGCCGTTGACTTCTATCGCTACTGCTGGGTTGAGTCCAAAAGAAGCAGGTTCGGCAAGTGGTTTATTTAATATGATGCGGAATATGGGTGGTTCTATAGGAATTGCATCCTTAGCAACTCTATTAACTAATAGAGAACAGTTTCACTCCAATAGATTGGGTGAAGGGCTATCTCTATTTGACCCACAAACTCAACAGCGAATTGACCAAATGACACAGTATTTTGTTAGTCGAGGAGCAGATTTGAGTACAGCTAACGATCAAGCGATTAAAGCCATAGATAATATTGTTCGTCGTGAAGCTTATGTTATGGCTTTTAATGATTGTTTCTATTTTATTGGAATTGCTTTATTACTCAGTGGGCTTGCTATTTTGTTCTTCAAAAAAGTGAAAGCGACGGGCGGTGCTGTTGCTCATTAAATTTGCTTTTTTAGTTAAAATATTTGATGAAACAAGAAAGACACTAAGATGGTCATTAGCCAAAGTGAACGCTATATATACCAAAATGTAACGCTGTGAGAAAAATGAATAAAAAATAAGATATTTTTCTTATAGTTATAATTGATAATCTAATGTCAATGTCTTTTGCGTCCACTTTTGAAACTCATCTCTATAATTTTTCTCTGTAATTAACTTTTCAATAAATGATTCAGATTGATGAGTAGCGATCGCACTGCAAAATTCATCTATTTTATGAGAAATATCCGTGCTTTTAACTACTTTTCCTTCTCTAAAAATCAACTCATGCACTTCTCGGAACTTATAAGCTGGATGATATCCCAAATGAATATACATTTCTTTAATAAAGTGTTTACCCAGTAATAATCCTCCACTTAAATCAATAATTTTATTTATTTCTTCATATACAAAATAAGAGTCGTAATTGGGATATTTGGGATTGATATCAAATAGTCTTTGACCTCTGCCATACTTTACAGCTAATCTATCTTTTAATTTCAATCCAATATTTAGCTGCTTTAAGTAGAGATTTTCTTCAGATACTCGATAAATACAAACGTACCCTCGGTAACAAGCTGTTGAAAAACTAGTGGGAGAAATTCCATCTTGCTGAGGATTATATAATCCAGTGCCATTAATAGCCGTAATGCTAAATTCTTGCTCTTGATAAAAAACTCGATCGCTAATTTGAGCAGTCATGCTGCTACATCCATAATAAAGACTGCTAAAGCATTATTATCCTAATCTAACATTGCTGGATCGATTCCTAGCTTCTGACTCTGGTAGTTGGGTATGGTCAGGTAAAGTTAATGCCGATAGTGAAGTCATAGGGTTTGACCAGGAATCTATCTAAGCTTAATTCTAATCGTTTACCCATTAATTTTTATTTTCATTTGAAAACGCAGCTACACTTTTTTTGCAGCCAAGCTAATACATTCCGATTTTATAATTTATGAAACGCTAGGATCATCTAAAGTTGTCATCTGCTGTAAAATCTGTTGGACTTGGTAAACTTTTTCATTTCTACTTTGAGCTTTGAAGATATTTAAAGCTTTTTCTAAAGTAGCTTTTGCCTCATCGCGTTTATTTGTTTGCCACAATGCTTGTCCTAAATTAGTTAGTGCATCGCCATAATCGGGATTAATTTCTAAAGATTTCCTATATTCAGTAATCGCTTCTTCCCAGCGGTCTTGGCTAGCGTAAACAACACCGATCGCGTTGTAAGCTAGAGCATATTTTGAGTTCAGGCGAATCGCTTGTTGGTAGGAACTAATTGCTGCTTCTGGTTTGCTTTGACGAAACAGCACGTTTCCTAACTGAAAATGTCCAAAGGCATCTTTTGGGAACTTTTTAAGGAATTTGCGGAGGTTTTCTTCTGCACCTTTGTAGTCTCTTTGATTGTACAAAGCATTGGCTTGTTGCAAAAGTCGCGATCGCTCTGGTTGGTCTGTGCCTGAAAACTGTGCTATTTTCTGGGGTTGCTGTGTTGACTGTTTGGGCAAATGCAAAGAAACTTTTCCAGTAACTGCTACCGCTGATGGTGATATGGCAATTGCAGTTATCATACTCAGTATCGTGCCGCTCAGAGGTTGAACAAATAATGATTTGAGTTGGCTTTTCAGCTTCATCGTCCTCAATGCCCTAATAACGTCCTGATTCTCATGATAAAGTGATGACGCGTTAGTCAGCGTGTATCAACAATTATCGACGCTGTATTAATTCATAGAAAGGCATCTCCAATTAAGGAAATGCCAATCCAACGTCTAAAATTACTAAGCGCCTTCCCGTAACTTATCTAACACACTGCGATCCTCTAAGGTTGAAGTATCACCAGAAACCTCTTGCCCCGCTGCCAAATTCCGCAGCAATCGCCGCATAATCTTACCCGATCGCGTTTTCGGCAAAGCATCGGTAAAGCGAATTTCTCCCGGACGGGCGATCGCGCCAATTTCTTTGACAACATGTTGCTTGAGTTCTTTACTCAAATCCTCACTCGCCTGATATGTGCCTTCTAGAGTCACAAAAGCGACTACTTCTTCACCCTTGAGTTCATCTGGCTTACCCACTACCGCAGCTTCTGCCACTGCTGGGTGAGACACTAATGCTGATTCTACTTCCATTGTACCGAGTCGGTGCCCTGATACATTCAGCACGTCATCTACACGACCCATTACCCAGAAATAACCATCTTCATCGCGTCTGGCCCCATCACCAGCAAAGTAAGTATAGTTGCCATCTTTGGGGGGGATGTGTTCCCAGTAAGTGCGGCGAAAGCGTTCTGGATCGCCGTAGACTGTCCGCATCATCCCCGGCCAAGGATGGCACACTGCTAAATAACCGCCCTCGTTTTCAGGTACAGAGTTACCTTCCAAATCGACGATATCTGCAATAATTCCGGGGAAGGGACGAGTTGCTGAACCCGGTTTAGTGGGAATTGCGCCTGGTAGCGGCGTAATCATGATACCGCCGGTTTCTGTTTGCCACCAAGTATCGACGATTGGGCAGCGTTCGCCACCAATTACTTTGTGATACCACATCCAAGCTTCTGGGTTAATCGGTTCGCCAACGGTTCCCAGCAAACGCAACGATGACAAGTTGCGGGCATTGGGATGCTGTTCGCCCATTTTAATAAATGCCCGAATTGCTGTAGGTGCAGTATAAAAAATATTGACACCGTATTTTTCAATTACATCCCAAAAACAGCCAGGATTAGAAGCACGAGGCGCACCTTCGTACATCAGCGTCGTTGCCCCGTTGGACAAAGGGCCGTAGACAATGTAACTGTGCCCAGTAATCCAGCCTACGTCAGCAGTACACCAGTATACATCTGTATCTTGCAAGTCGAAGATCCATTTGGTGGTCATGTGGGTGTACAAGTTATAACCAGCAGTTGTATGCACAACGCCCTTCGGTTTACCAGTACTACCAGAGGTATAGAGGACAAACAGCATATCTTCACTATCCATCGGTTCGGCGGGACAATCGGCTGAGGCATCTTTTTGTAAATCGTGCCACCAACGATCGCGTCCCCCCAACTGCATATAAGTTTCCTGTCCGGTACGTTTGACAACCAGGACGTTTTCCACGCTGGGAACAGCACCATCAGCTAAGGCTTTGTCTACTTGTTCTTTGAGTGGGACGATCGCATCTTTGCGCCAACCACCATCAGCAGTGATTACTAATTTTGCTTTGGCATCGATTAAGCGATCGCGCAAAGCTTCCGCACTAAAACCACCAAATACTACACTGTGAGGTGCGCCAATTCTGGCACAAGCTAACATGGCGATCCCAGCTTCCGGAATCATCGGCATGTAGATACCGACGCGATCGCCTTTTTGGACTCCCAGTTGCTTCAGCACATTGGCAAATTGACAAACCTCGCGGTGTAGTTGGGCATAGGTGAGAGTCCGCGAATCTCCTGGTTCCCCTTCCCAAATCAGCGCGGCTTTATTTTTGCGCCAAGTGGTGAGGTGTCTGTCAAGACAGTTGTAGGAAATATTAATCTTACCGCCGACAAACCACTTAGCAAAGGGCGGTTGCCAGTCGAGTATGGTGTCCCATTTTTGGAACCAGTGCAGCTCTGTTTGCGCTAATTCCGCCCAGAATTGCTGAGGATCGGCTTTGGCCTTATCATAAAGACGCTGATAGTCTTCTAAACTTTTGATATGAGCGTTTTGGGAGAAGTCAGCAGCAGGATGGAATAGGCGCTTCTCTTGCAGTATTGATTCTATAGTTGGTTGAGACATGTTTATGGCAGCTAACGGTATTGTTACTGAAAAGTATTATTAGCAAAGTTGTGCCAGACGGTGTTTAGCTTTTCATTAAGCTGGGCGAAAATCACCAAGTTAATCAGTTTACACCAACCAAAAGCAAGTAATGACCAAGAGGTGTAACTCCCATAAGAAATTTAACCTTTGGAGAAAGTCCAGATGGAATCCATTATTGAAGCAAAAGTTATTAATAAAACTGTATTGGAATACTACTGTGAATCTGAAGCTGTTGGTATCCGCATCCGTGGCTTTATTCCTCTCCAAGAAGCTTTAGAGATTGCTGACAAGCTACTGAATAGTAGTAGCTTGTCAAACTGAGGAGTACGAGTAAATATATCTTCATTTTTGGGGTATAGACCGGGAATGCCTCTTGTATATTGGATTTAAGCTACATCAGGGATTTATAGGACTTACGCACCAGTAATGCAAAAACGTAGACGCGCGGCTTCCCGTTCGCCCTTGGCGTTCCCGCAAGGTATGGTACCGCAAACGACGCAAAGTACACGTAGACGCGCAAGCGGCTTCCCCAAGGGTAGGAATAAGAGTTTAAGAGAGTTTTTGCGTAGTCCTGATTCAATTCAAGACCTAAATCCTGAGTGTAGTTCTAGCAGTCCTAAGTCACTTGGGAATTCTATCTCTCTTCCCTTGCACCCTTGGCGTTCTACCCTGCCGGAAGCAACTGCGCGTCTAATGCAGTTCGATTAAAAAAGTAATTTTCACAAATCAAATAGGATTGCTATATTTTATTAATTTTTATTACAAAAGCAGGTATCCCTAAAATATGCTGTCCGAAAAGAGTGCCAGCCCAAACTCTAGTGTGGAAAGTAGCTCGCAATTTCCCTGTGTTGCTGCTTTTGCAGGAACTATATTAACGCAAATATTTAGAGTAGCGCATACAATACACTATGCAATATAATCCGATCAAGCTAGTCAAGAGTGCAATTGCCAGATCAAAGGGTGCGATTCAATCTAGGAATCAGACAAAACCTAACACTAACATTTTTGTTAACAGAGATATTAACTAGTTAAATTAGGTATAAATTGAAAAAAGCGTTAGTTTCTGAAAGTAGGGCATAGTTTGCAAGCAAAAGAGATTAAGGATCGGCTCAAGTCCCTCATCGAGCAAGCCTCCTCGATAGACCCTAATTTAGCAAGAAGATTAGATGAAATTAATCGTTGGGTCAAGAATATCAAGCCAGGTTCCCTGACTGCGAAACCATTTGTCCTTGCCTTCCTCCTAGAGGTAATTACCGATTCTACAATTTGGCTGCTTATTAAATCCTTACCTACCCAAGAAGAACAAAAAGCCAAGTTTGAGCAAATGACACCCAATGAGAGATATTGGTACGGTTATCTTTTTCCTAAGTGGATCGATGCAACTGACTCCAAATTTTATATTTGGAAGCAAAAATTAATGGCAGGAGAATTTAATCAAGTTGATGATGATATTATTAAATCTATAGCTCAAGATATTGTTAGTCGTGAAGGTAGTTTTTGGCAGCGTTATATCGCCGACCTTTCCATGGCTACAGATTTAATTGTGAGTAGTCGCCAAGAAAAACCACTATGCATTCAAGTCACCAGTGTATCTGAAGAATTTAATCACCAAAAGTATCATTATTGGAAAAGTACACTAAATTTATGGGAAATAGAAAGAGGACTATTCTTAAGCTATAGTCCCAAGGGTGCTGATTTTATCAATCAGTTAGTCAATGTTGCTCTGTATAACAGTGATTATCTTGCGGGTGGCAAGTATTTAAAGTTTTCGCGTTCCTTTCAGTAATTGATTATTCAAGATTTGTGTCTTAGTCTACTTACTTGCCCATCACAAATTGTATGGCTAATCAAAAAGAAACTCACGAGCTAGAAAATCAAGTGGACAAATTTACTGAAGCTTTAGCAACAGCCCGAAGAATGCAGCAAGACTGGCTAAATTACGGGTTAAACTTTATCCATATTTACGTTGAAGACGTAGATGGAGATTGGCTGGAAACGTGGGAAGATGTGGAACTAGCAGGTCATTCACTATTAGACACTATCAAAGAATTTCTGGTAAGTGATGATGATGTAGCTATCAGGGTAAGACAGCATTTAAAAGAACGCTCACTTTTTGATTTAGCAGTAAACTTAGAAGAATACTGGAGAATTTCCAAAGCAGATGAGAGGTTATCTGCTGTGATAAATTTGTTAGCCGATGATGTAAGTAGTGAGACGGATTTTGATTTATTACATTTAGCGGATAGTCTATTAGCAAAGTTGGCTGAGATTTTGTAAAACTTTTGTTTGGAGTGTAATTTATCCAAATATCAACTAGGCAAACTAACTCACGTGCTTCCCTATCTGATGTTGACATGTCGTCTATAAACAAACCAAGTTTGCCCACCTTGATTTTGCTGACTGTTACACCTTGAGGGTGAGTTCTGGAACGTTACTTCCCAGTAATCATCTGGATATTCAATGTTGCCAAAGTAGCGGCTATTGCGATCGTCTTCTCTAACTGGTGACTCATTAACTGGTCGTCTATAAGACGAGACTACAAATCGTTCGCCTCGTCTAACATAACACCTTTGATTATCATCGATTATTTCGGCTGATTGTTGATACCAATTTAGTTGGCGTTTAAAATAAGTGCCAGTGTAGGCAGTAACCTCCAAATCATCAGTCGGGCTAGGAGTAGTTTGAGAAGAGGCGGTGTCGGAATTGACCACACCCAACATTCCACACACCAAACCCAAACACAAAAATAATTTTGGATACAAATTAGTGGGATTAATACTCATCTTTGATTTTCTGAGTGCTTAGTATGATAATTTGCCCTAATTTCACCATTATCACATAAATTTTGACTGTAAGTACAGTTGCGTATATACTTCAAGTTTGCTAGCTTTTCAACACCTAGTACGTCAGGGCGGAAATAAAACTATTTCTTATCAAAAGTCACATAGTATCAAAGCTTACGTGTCTTAACTGGTTGAGCCGGATTACCTGCATAAATTGTCATCGGCTCTAAAGAACGCGCAGTAACTCCACCTAGAGTCAAGACTGCTCCCTTGCCTACAGTCACTCCGGGGCCAATTACTGACTTTGCTGCAATCCAACTACTCTCTTGGATATGGATAGGGGCAGTAATCAATTGAAAATTGGGATGATTCCAGTCATGATTTCCGGTGCAGAGATAGACTCCTTGAGATAGGCAAACATGACTTTCTATAGTAACATGAGCTAGGTTATCAATCCAGGTATCTTCTCCCAGCCAGACAAAATCACCAACAGTTAACCGCCAGGGAAACTTCACTCTTACTCCTGGCTTAATGCGGGCACCTTGACCAATTTCTGCTCCAAACCAGCGGAGTGTCAAAACTTTTATGGCTGATATGGGGAACCAATGACTTTCAACCAAGGGCGATCCCACAAAATACCAAAGAAGTTGCTTCCAGTATGGTGCGCCTGGAGTATAACTACCTGTAGTGTAACTATCTAAACGCATATTTATAGTCAATCAATAGTTGGATTAAAACTCGCACCTGTACGACCTGTAACAATCCAAAGTAGAGAGCGAGCAATATCGCGAATAATGTGGAGCGTGGTTTCTTTGGGTCGGTCTGATGGCACAGAGAGTGGAGTGAAGGCAATACCTCGGCTACCAAAAACAAGGGTAGCGATCGCTTTAGCCCTGGGCATGTGAAAATCAGAAGTAATCAGGTAAAGGTGTTGAAGCTGTAGTTTTTTAAAGTCAGACACTAGAGAGGTAAAGTTAGTTACAGTATCAATAGCACGAGTATCAATATGTAATTGTGTATTGGGAATATCTACGGCTTGAAAAGTTTTACGTGTTTTTTCAGGAACTGGCGGCGAAGACACCCAAATTTCCAGAGAAGGATACCATTGGGCTATTTCGGCAGTAAACTTCTCTCTAGCTGGCTCACCACCTAGAGTAAAAAAGGCTTGGGGTTGGGGTGCGTAAGTATATGCTATTGCCAAACGCAAAGGAATTATCAGCACTAGGATGAGGATAAAACCTGCAAGAGTGAAAATCCAATATTTTTTGATTAGGTGAAATTGTTTCACAGAATCAACTAATTCCTCTATGGGCTGAAACTCACAGAACTAACGTTTCTATAATAAGCTGTTAGACCAAGGAAATAGCACATTGAGTTGAGTCCACTGTAGACTGTTAGCGATCGACAGTCTACAACTACTACAAATATTTATGCTTTCTTAATACACTTTAACTTCTCATGTCCGACTACACGCTCATAATTTCGTTAGACTATAGATAGAGTATTTTTTGATAACTCCTAAAGGTCAACCAGCACAATAGTCTACGGTTACACTTGGATCCCCTTTAGGCAGCTACCGTTGGAGAACACCTAAAGGTTAGACCCACGGTACTAAGCTTGTCTATCCAGGCTAATGAATTTATGAGCTTGCAAAACGGACATGACATGAAGTCAGCAGTGCGGACGCATAAATCTAAATCGGAGGTGAGTATACCTTTATTTTTCTCCAGTATGAATGGTGAAAAATTAAGGTATGAAAAGGAATATGAGTTGAAACTGAAGTTTCTATTCCGCCATCTTACTACTCAAAGCCTATGTTTAATTAGGTGCATGGACACCATTGCTATCAAAATAGCCTTCCCGATTGCCAAAATAATACATTGCATCACGGGTTTTGGAGATAGTTTGCTCGAGAGTAATCCCCTTGGAAGCATCGGGTTGAGATCTAATAAGGGTTCCCATGGCGTTACTATACCACTTCTCAGTACTGGTATTGTTACGGACGGTAACCCAATCAAAATGCACTACGCGAGTCGTTCCTTTAAACGGAGATCGCGGATCGTCCCAAGTTACTGTCTGACCTGCCTTACGCAAATCGTTAACTTTGATACAATCACCTTGCAAGTAGCCGATCTCAGGAATAGAACACATATCAATGCGCCTTCCTAGATTATCTGGTTTTGTCGGGTCATAAAAACGGCTGGGTATTGATACCCTAAAATAAGTACCCGCAGTTATGTCAAAGAGCTTAGAGTAATTTCGATCGAATCCTCTTTGCCCCCAATGGTCTAACAATTGACCGTCATTTTTGCGGTAAAGTCCGTGGATAAATCCTGCTGTCCAATCCTCAAAGTAATTTTTGTAGTACTCAGTGGATGCATTTTGTCCTTGCTTGACTTTCGCAACGAGATTGTCGAGACACTCTTTATCCGGGATGATTCGTGCGCTTTCATTATCTAAAGTAGGTGATGTAGTTGGATCGAAGTAACCGAGAGTCTTAGTTCCTCCACATACACCACTAAATTCGCCAGCCCCACCAAATAAATGCATTGCTTGCCATTTAATCTTTGCGCCATTGTCACAACTGACGTAGTAGAATAGTTCATGCATGTTGTTAGTGAATGCATCTTTTGAATGAGTGCCCTGGTGAAGTTTTACGAGTATCTGGCACAAGGGGCCTGTTCCTCCACCCGGTAAACCTACTCTCACGTCATTCTTCCACTCAACTTTGTGACCAACATGATCCTCATGACGAGGATGTTGTGGGTCGCTGAGAGCAAGTTGCTCGTTTACGTATCCGAAAGGCAATCCCCAGGATACGAGTTTTGATGAGTTTGGATTTCTTCCATGCTCGTGTCCATACGTGCAAGTCTTGCCAGTAGTTGGATCGGTATCGGTTGGTGGATGCCAAGTTGGATACACTTTATTGTCTGGGCCATACACCCAATAGCGATCGTGCAACCATTTGGGACATGTATCAAACTTAGTTGGTGTCCATAAACCGTATGCAGAACTCAATTTCGCACCACTTGGTGGAGACTGAGAGCCAATGGGCGGAGATGTGGTTTGAGCTTGCCCTAGATTCGGTGTGAGGTGTAGTTGCATAACCACAATGAGCAAGCTTACACCAATCGCGATCGCGAAACGGCGTAATAAACGCAGCCTTCGAGTCATAGTTGCTCCTAAAAAAATACAAACAAAAGGCAACCTGTGGTTTGGTGGTTGGAACAATGTCACTATAAACCATACAAAGGGAGCCGTAACAATTTGTAATTTTTAGGCTAGTATTTGCACTATGTAGCTCTTAGGCTGATAGTAGCACTATCTTCTCCTAATAGAAAAGCTAGAAAGGCTGGAATTTACGGAATTTTTATGTTTGACTCAAAAAAGTTTCTCCCTAAACTTTGGTTCTATCCGATCGCCTAAGAGCGTTGAAAAGGCTATTAGATTTACTTATCACAAATCTATTTATCGAGAGAGAGACGATCGTTAAATTTAACTGTTCGCAAAATATCAGGGCGAGTGCTGATATTACAGGGGTAACACTGTAAATTAGCTCTCATAAGAGTAAAGAAGGTGCTTCACAGCGTTATACATTGCCGTTAAGGAATAGAAACTTGCTAAAGGCTGCGATTTCAAGGTGTTCTTGGCTAAAAGTAAGAGTATGAGTGAGGTAGTCAGGGGCAAGTTCAATATCATTGTTAAGAACAGTATCAGGATCTGGCCAGCAAAAGTCTGCGAATAAAGCGGTAAACACTCGTTCAGTCAAGGGTCTGGGGGTGTTTAGCAGAGGGAATAATAACAGTGTGTAACATAAGAAAATTTTTAGTTAATTCTGCTAGGAGTAATAAGGACGTAATAGCTTGATTTTTCTCTTAATAAATCTTCATATTTCTACATATATCTTAATGATAAACATTGATCTAATTTTTTAGATTTTAAGTAGCTCAAATCTTGATTATGTAAGGGTTACAAGGTACTAATCACCACGTTATAAGAGTTGTTACTAGCAATCATTGTTTGTACCAAAATCTGTATGCTGCAATTTTTCAGACTCTATCAGACGAATTGCCAGCAGAATCTCGACTAGAACACGCTGAAACGCATAGTACCAACCATGCCAACCATCGAGAATACCGCCCTTGAGAATTAGGCAATAAATCAAGATAATGAAAGGAGCCAGGATTTTTTGTTTGCGGATGCGATCGCTTAAACTCAGTTCACTCACTGGAGCCTCTAGTATCTTCTTGGCTTCAATCACTACGTAGCGATCCTGTGCCCAGAACCAACGGCTCAAGGATTTGCGATCGTCATGGTAGATATATGCAAAGAGTATTCTCGACTTACCCTCTACCAAAACCCGATGAGCGTGTCCATCATCTTTGTAAATAGCTTTTTCTCTTCTGTAGAGAACCTTACGGGGTGGAAGTAAGGTGCCACGTAAAGGCTTACCAAAAACGCAATATTTAAATCTAACGCTGTAGCTGTCTAAGTCAGTCTCTTCTGGTAGTGCTTTAATTTCATTAATTAGTTCATTAGTTAAAACATAATCAGCATCTAGCGATAGTACCCATTCAGATGCAATTTTTTCTAGCCCATAGTTGCACTGAACAGCAAAAGAATCAAACTTTCTTTGAAAGACTTGTACTTGAGGATAGGAATAACAAATATCTAAAGTTTCATCTGTACTATAACTGTCAATCACTACAATCTTTTGTGCCCAAGTGAGATGTTGGAGAGTGCGATTAATATTGGGTGCTTCGTTGTAGGTAAGAATAAGAGGGGTAATTTTTTCTAACAAGTGCATAAAAATTATTTATAACTAACTTAATAATTCACTTACAGAAAAGTATTATTCAGTCAAAGGCTTTTGTTGGATGATACTTACATAAACCTGTTGCATTTGGCAGGCAATTTTTTCCCAAGTGTATTTCTCAAATATAAATTCATGAGCGCGATCGCCCATTGCCTTTGCCTGTTGGGGATTTTTTAAACAACTACTCAAGGCGTTAGCAATTTGCTCGGCATCAATGTCAACCACAAGAGCTGCATCAGCAACTGCCGCTTCTGGAAAGTTACAACCAGTAGTAATGACGCAGGGTAGTTTTGCAGCCATTCCTTCTAGCACAGACACACTAAAGCCTTCGGAATAGGAAGGCGCAACATAGAGACTGGCAGCGGCAAGTGCTGCATATTTAACAGAACCAGTGAGCATTCCGGTAAATGTGACAGCATCCAAACATCCTGCCTCAGCAAAGTAGTTCTGAGCTGTTTGACAAAAGCCGATATTATCAGGCCCTGCAATAATTAAATGAGTTTGAGGAAACTGGGTATGGACTTTGGCGAATGCAATAGCAAGCAGATCGAGTCCTTTTTTGGGATCGATCCGCCCTAAAAATAAAATTAATGTTTTGTTGCGAGTCTGAGGAAACTGTTGATAAAAAAGCTCTGGATTGGGTAGTACTTCAAAGTCTTGCTGGTGAATCCCGTTAGGAACAACTACTAAAGGTGCTTTCAACTGAAGCGGTTCTATTCTTTTCGCTTCAGTAGATGCCAACATTTGCACAGCACTGGCACGCTGAAAAGCAGGCTTTTCCAGCAAAGCGAAGTAAAAACGCTTTTTACTAGATTTATAAGCTAGTGCCCAAGGTTCTAACATCCCATGAGGAGTCATGATATAGGGTACTTTATTCATGTGACAAGCCCAATGAGCAGGTAGAACAGGATAAGAAAAAACAGCGTTAGTGTGTACTAAGTCGTAATTAGAGACGTGCTGAAATAACCACTTAGTCAAAGACCAACTGATTTTATAATCCAGAAAACCCCAGTAAGGAAAGTATTGAACTCGATAATATTTCTCCGTCACCCAGGTGAGAATAGGGACATCCATACTAGTAGAACCGTTGGCAGTTGTCGCCACGATATCAATGTCTACTCCCCGAGTACCTAATGCCTGAGCTAGCTCGATTACACTCTTAGTTGGGCCACCATAAACAGGGCCAAGGGCAGGAATAACTATTAGAATCTTCATAGGCAATTAGCAATGCGCTAAAGCGTATTCAACTGCTTGGAGCAAGCCTTGACCAAAGTAATTTGGAGAAAACTTTTGAATGTGTTCTAGTGAAGCTTTACTCATTGCTTGTAAATCCACTTCATCTGAGTTCATTTTGATCATAAGTTGCGTCAACTCCTTGTAATTTTCAGGGTCGAAACCGAATCCATTAATACCTTCCAAAACTAAATCTTCAAAACAGCCACAACGGTTAGAGACAAGAACAGGTAATCCTGCTGCCATAGCTTCATTAACTACTAATCCCCATTGCTCCTGAATACTGGTATGGATAAAGCAATTTGCATGAGCAAAGTATGGTAAAAGTTCGTCTTCTTTCAAGAAGCCAGGGAGATGAATACAATTTTTCAATCCAAGCTCTACAATTTGTTGTTTAATCTGTGGAAGTAAATTTCCATCACCGCATAAAACTAGATCGCAACAATTGATGCCTACTACTTGGCGATAAGCTGCATAAGATGAAATCAAAAACTCCAAATTTTTCTTTGGTATAAAACGATTAATAGCTAAAAAATAGGGTTTTTTCAGTGGAGCAGGAAGAGATTTGATTTTTTGAGGATGGAAAATATCATTACCAACTATGTCATAACCCATGAATATAGCACTGGATGGCATACCCAACTTCATCAAATAACGTTTATGAGGGTTTCCACCTACCAATGCAGCTTTATATCTTTTAACAATCCATGACTTAATAACTTCCTGCCACCAAAAACGAGGTGCATCATCTTCTTTAGTTTCAGACATTAATATAGGCAAAGTATTAGAACGGCGACACCACTTCAAACCTGCCCGTGCAACAGAGAAAGACCATCCGGGTAAAACAACAGCATCAGGTTGTAATTCATTCAGACAATGTTTAAAAGCTTCATCCGCAACAGAAGTAAATGTATCTCTACGAGTATCATAAAGTTGAGAAGCAACAGGTAATAAAGTTTTGACAGGAATTGAGAGTTGACTCACAAAATCCCCCCAGTCATGATCCAGCGTGTCATCAGTTACTTGTACAGCTGTAAGTTGCCAACCTCTTTCTTGGCAAGCTTTATGAGCAGCTTGCAATCTAGTCGCATGATAACTACCAATATTAATAAATGTAATAATAATGTGCACGATATTACGCTCGCTTATAAATAATTTATCAAGTAAAAATACAGCGTTAATTAAAAATTATCTAAATTAAAAACTTCAGTTTTTTACACATTTTAATAAAAATCAGCACATCTAATAATTAAGAACTTGTGTAAAGACATCTAAATACTTTTGGATAAATTTTTCAGTAGTAAAACGACTTTCAATTAAATTTAAAGAGCGAATTTGAAATTGCTCGTAAGTCTTATTATCATATATTAAATTTAAACAATATTCAGTCAGTTTACGGATATTGTGTTCTTGAATCAAATAGCCATTATTTTTGTGACATAAAACAGCATCAGTACCACCTTCTACAACAGAAGCAACAACTGGAACACCATATCCCATTGCTTCCAAGACTGTACGCCCAAAGGCATCAGAATCAGAGTTAAAAAGTAGTAAATCTAAAGATTGATAAAAGTGACTTAAATCTTTCTGCCAGCCTATCCATTTTACCTGATTAGAAATATTCAGGCTAGATGCTAAAGTCTCTAGTTCTCCATGTAATGGCCCATCACCGGCAATCAAAAAAATTAATTTTTTGCGATCGTTAGATAAATGTTTAGATAATTGAGCGCAAACTTCTAGAAAAATATCAAATCGTTTACGTTCAATAAGCCATCCAGCATTTCCTATAATAAAAGAATCAGCTGGAATACCTAGATGCTGACGAGATATATTTTTTTCACTAACAGTAGTAGCTGAACATCTTTGGATACAATTTTCGATTAAATGAAATTTATGTTGTATTTGAGGTGCAATTTTTATAGCTTCTTCAAGAATATAAGGTGAATGATAAATGATAGCTTGATAATCATGATGAAAATTTTGATAAAAAGCTTTCCATTTTAATAAATTTAGTAATCCATTTTTATGACAAAAATGAATAGATAAAACTTTTTTTGTACAAGGATGTGATTTGACACTCATGCAAGATGTCAGAGTCGGACCAGTGACTAAAATTATATCGCCTGAAAAATTATTGACTTTTTTTTTCAAAGATAAGTGGGATTTATAACCAAATTTACCTTCATAAGGATTATCATATATGGGAATATTTAAACTACTCAGGATATCTTTACCCATTCCTACCGGGGTTACACTTTGTACTTGCCAATCAATGACTTTACCTTGTGTTTCCTCGATCAATATATATGATGCCTGTTCCATACCACCTAGGTTAAGGCATTGAATTAAATTAAGAATTTTCATTTATTAAAATTTTTAGCTTTTTATATTATTTGTGAATATCTAAAATTTATTAACTATTAAAGTTTGATTAGAACTATTATTTATTAATAGTCATTTGATATTGATGTAATGCTCATTTGCATATTATATGTATTGTGATTTATATTTAGCTCTAGAATAGTATGCAACTAAAATCACAAAACTTACTTGAAATATAGCCTCTTGTACAAATCTTCCGATACCATGCGTTAAACCTACCATTGCTGGACTAATTAAACCCATGTAAAGGAGCATACTGAAAATACTTTTTTGATAAACAGCAGATATCCATAGATGTTTAAAAATATATCCTATCACAGCAAAAGTCAGACATCCCAAGTAGCTAAATTCTGTAAAAGAATCTCCAATACCTGTACTCGTAGAACCATTAGGGATGGTATAGCCATACAGCTTTTCAAGTGTTTCTTGTGTGATTAAGTTAAATTGTAAAGACCTTTTGAAGTCATAACCTACAATTTGTCCGGGTACATATTGAAATACAATGCTATCCCACCATCCAGTTCCATATCCATACATACCCGTCTTGTCAGAAGCATCTATGAATACCGCTGCATTTCTTAACTCTAAAATTTCGCCTTTTTGCTGTGTCTCGAACACATCTTGAACTAAAGAGAATACTTTCTCCCAATTACCAGTTAAAACCAAATTCCAAAAATCACCACGTATAGCACCAAACACAGGAAGTAGAACAGTCATCATGAATATAGCTGCGATAATTACTAACCTAGGAGGCAGAAAGCGGTAAACTAACCATAATGAAAAACCTATGATAACTATAAGTGTCATCATAGGTTGTCTACGCCCTCCAAGAACCGTAGATAGTAAAGGCCAGCCAGATATCGCTGTACAAATCAAATTAATTATTTTGGGATGCTTTAAACTCTGCAACAGAAAAAGTCCAAAGGCAATGTTGATAACTTGAGAGAAAAAAAGATAGATAGTAGACGGACCTTGCCAAGTACCACCTGTTTCTGCTAGTTGGATAGTGGTGCGAGAAAGTAAGAAATTAAAAAATAGACCTTGAATCATCAAGACTATTCCTGCTTGAAATAACTTACGTTCATCGATAACAATATTTAGTTTTGCCAACCACTTTCGATTTGGTTTACTTGCATATCCTATCCAGCAAGCAGCCGCACATAAAAATGACACAAATAAGACATTTTCCACAGCCTTAGGAGTGAGTATACCAGGCTGATCGATTAAAGCGAATGCTTGAGGCAGTATAAAGGAAGTAAACATACTGCCCATAAAAAATGGGTATTGATAAATTCTCTCTATGCGAATTATTCCCCAACTTAATAAGCCTATGCAAGTGACAATTAGCAAATCTCTATATATTTCAATCATAAGATTAAAATCAAAAAGCCTTTTGGATAATATTACTGTTTAAGCATAGTCAATCTCTATATAAATTTAGATAAGGAATTATTCCAAATAGCTAAAACATGAGAACCTGTTGTAATTTATTTTCTGACTCTTGAATTGTATGCTTTAAATATTCTTGATTTTTATCTATTTTGTTAAAGTCATTACTAGGTTTGAGATAAATTTTTACTAGTTTTTCAACAATTAACTCTATATTTCTCATAGGTATAATAAAGCCATCAATTTCATCTCTAATAATAGAACCTGAATTATAAGTAGTAATAATAGGAACTCCTGCACTCAATGCCTCATACGTCACCATTGCCGAACCTTCACATATTGAAGGTAGCACAAAGACATCTGCCCAAGTATATAAATCTTTGACTTTAGAGCGGGGAATTCTTCCCATAAAATCGCACACATCACTATATTCAGCAATACGTTCGGGCTTAATTTCCAAAGAGCCTGCAACTTTACAAGTAAAAGGTATTTTCCCTTTTATTTGGCGTAGAGCTTCCAGTAAATAAGGGATTCCTTTTCGCAGTCCGACGGATCCGACAAATAAGATTCTTAACTCGTCTCCTCGCTCTTGTGGAGTTTGGGTGAGAGGTTGATGCCGCATTGATTTTTCATCTTTGAGGCGACCTAACGGTACTACAGATATCTTATGACTATCAACTCCCCTAGCTAGTAGAGAGTCTTTCACAAAATTAGAACCACAAATAATACGATTTGCTAAGTCTTGCTCGCGATGTTCTCGCTGCATCAGTTCTAAGTCAGCATCACTAACCGTGAAAGGCGTTAACGACCATCCTTGCCAATGTTCTTCTTCTTCTAGTAGGAGTTTATGTACGAGTGAGTAATCAGCTAAGGTTTGATCTAATATACATCGGATTCCACAGGACTTAGCATATTCAAATAATTCTAGACACGCACTGTTAAATCCATAAATAGTATCGATTTCTCCTAAACCATTTTTAATAATGCGCTGACAAAATTCTTTTCCGCCCTCTACAAATATTTGTGATGCCTGTTGGGGTGAAGCTTTGTTTAGAGCCTTGACATACCTATAGCCAAATATGGGAAAATGAACAATTTTTGCACTTTTAAGATTTGGTTCGTTGCGTTCTAGACCTTTTTTTATAAAATTAGGAAGACGATTATAAAAATAAGGATGACGTAATAAATTAGCCAGTAAACTATGTCCTGAGTAGAAATCAGTGTAAAGTCTATTTAAAATACCCCACTGGTGAAATAGCAGAGGTTCCTGGTAATGCTTTCTAGCACCAAGTTGTGCTACCAAAACTTGAGGTTTATTATTCATATATAAATAAAAACAGTATTAAATTACGAACTTAAGGGTAACAAAGAATTTAATATTTTTTCGTAGCGATCGCCTACATTTTCAGGAGCATATCGTTCTAGATAAGCAGAACGAATCATTTCTGGTGATATTGATTGTTGCTCTATTAACTTTGCTATTTCCATCAGGTTATCAGCAAATTCATTCGGATTGGTAGACTTGACTATTTTGCCAAGACGGGAATCAGACAAAATATCTGGTAATGCGCCCACATCTGTAGCAACAATTGGTCTACCACAACCTAAAATTTCCAAAGCTGCTAAACATTGTCCTTCTGTATGGGAAGTAAAAGCAAATAGGTGACATGACGCGATCGCATCTTCTACTTCATAATTGGGAATACTGCCGTGAAATCCCACATAAGGGGCGATACCAAGTTTTTCAGCTAGCTGTTCTAGCTGTTCGCGCAAATGACCATCACCAAATAGATGCAGACTAGGTTTTTGCTGTTGATTATTCTCAGCAATAGATGTTTGTAAGTATTTTTCTTGAAAGCAACGAAAGGATTCTAGTAACAAAGGAATATTTTTATCTTCTACGAGTCTACCGAGAAAGCCTATTTTTAGTTGCTCGTTTGATGGCAATGGTTTGAGATTACTAGGCTGCTGTGGAATATAAGAGATAACCTCGATTCGCCCTTGATAGCCAATTTGATGCAAATCCTCTGTAAATGCAGATGCTTGTACTAGAATTAAATCAAATAGATTCAGTGCGTCTAAGAGTTGGCTTTTTTCTTGAGGTGTATTTGGAACTAAAGGGCGATAGGGAGTAATATAAACAAATTTTTTACTATTACCAATTTGTGACTTTAGTGTTTTTAAAATTTCGATAGGTAATAGTTTGCCAAATAAAACTATATTACTTTGTTTAATTTGTTTAATTCCCAGAGGTAAAAGCAGCCAATCTGGTAAATTCCATCGACAACCCCATTGCCAAGGATTACGCACAATTTTGACTTTTGCTTGTTCAATAGACTGAAGTAAAGAAGAGTTTGGTCCCCAACAGACCAGTTGACAATCGTAGTTGTGATTTTGAAGATAACAGAGAAGATTCTTGCAGAAAGTCTCTATTCCTCCAATTGCAGCAAATCCACCAAAATAAAAAAGAATTTTCATATATATTTCTCCGTTTCAAATTCAACCACACAGATAAGATAGCCATGCTTTCTTGAGAACGGAGTAGGAATATCTATCCAAATAATATTTTTGCAATTCTACTTGGTTAATCTCTCCTTCTGCCAACTGGAATAGCATTTTTCTGACGGCATTAATAAATAAGTTATCTGTATTTGCAGTAGTTGCAGCATCTTTAGCTTGTTCGTTCTGCCACGGTTCGGCAGGAACAATAATTACATTTGGATTATTTACACCATAATCGGCAATACCTCCAACACCATAGGTCACAAAGGGAACGCCACAAGCTAGAGATTCTAGTAGTACAAGCGGTGCGCCTTCATCACCAAGGGTAGGTAATAAAGTCAGATCGTAACTGCTGATGAGGTCTACATAAGCTTGACCTTCTGGATAACGACCAAAACATTTGACGCGATCGCCAATTCCATTAGCTTCTATATACTGCCTAATTAGGGGTTCTTCTAAACCAGTGCCATGGATATGCAACTCACTTAACACATCTTTGAGCAAATCCCATTGCTGCACAAGCCAGAAAGACCGCTTATGAGGGACTAGTCGGCTAAATAATGCTGCTTTAGCCTTGCCAATTTCAACTGATTTGGGTTTAATTTGAGGTAAGCGGGCAGTAATTTCTAAAGGTTCTGGTATTGCAGGCAGAGATGCTATCTTCTTTTGCCAGCCAAAATACTCAACAAAGGTATTTGCCACTGTCGGTGATTGTCCCACAACCTCATCAAAGCACCATTTTACTCCCCAGCGGGGATCGTTCCAACCACAGGGGATACCCGACATCACTTCATGAAATATGCTTCTAACTCGTTTTGGCAATATTAAAGGTAATAAGCTTAAATTCCAACCTGTGCCGATTCCGTAATAAACATCGGGTTTGAAATTATTAGCTGCTTTGATTATTTCTTTGAACTTACTTAATTTGGAAACTTTGGAATTATCACACTTTAAATAAAGTAATTGAATACCATTTTTCACAAATCCATCTTGATTTGGCTCCTCTTCCTCAATTAATTGAGGTGCAATAATAAGAACTTTCACTCCTGAATCCGCTAGCATTTTAGAGAGAAAACGCATATGCGTTTGAATTCCCCCCTTTGGTGTGATTGCACCAAATAATAAAATTTTCATCGTTAATGCTTTGTTATTAATTACATTATTAATGGTGTGTCAAAATTGCAATAGCCAGTTCTCTAGAGTTTGAGCGCGTATTTCCCAAGTGTGCTGACGGGCGAACTCTAGTTGCTTGAGGCTTTTTTCGTAGACATCAAGCTTTTCTGCTAAGGTAAATTGCTTGCGGATGTGAGCGATCGCATCTGACGCAGAATTAAAAATGCTAATCCACTCAGGATATAAACGACATTCCGGGACATCAGTACTGAGAATTGGGCGACCACTGGCAATACCATCCATGATTTTGGTAGGACAGGATGCTTGATTAAAGGGATGCTCTACTACGTAAGGAATCCAATTGACTGCAAAAGACCAATAGTACTCTGCAACTTTATCAGACGGTACTTGCCCAATATGGCTAACATTGGTTAATGTTAGCACTGTCTGACGGATTGCTTGCCAATTTCCTTGTTCTACCATGATTTGCTCGTCTAAACCACCAACAAAAATAAATGTAATTTCGGGACAAGCTTTGATAACTTGGTAAATCAATTGCCAATCTAAGCGATCGCCTAAGTTGCCAACATAACCCACAGTCATTGGTTCTGGGGGTATTTCTGGTTGGGAATTTAAGTAGGTGTTTACAAATCCATGTGGATAATGATAAATCTTAGAGGAATTTTTACCGTGATGTTCCTCAAGAGTGAGCAGTTGAGAGTAGGAAGCACACAAAGTAATACTAGCGCGTTCAATTAATTCCTGTTCTTGCTCTAAAATCTTAGTTTTACGGTTAGGTCGATAAAGAACATAGTCATCAAAGTTGTAGTAAATTAATCGCTTATTTGGTATTTTGCGTACCCAAGGAGCAAAATCAGGATGAGGAGCTATGACCCAAGGATGTTCGCCTGATTTCTGTTTGAGTTGCCAACACCAGTGTTGGATTAACTGTTGTAAGTAAAATCGAAATAACTTTTCTAATCGCCCAGCATAGCCGCTAGGCAATACATGAATTGACCGATTTAGTAAGGATGGCGGGATTCTTTTAGACCAAGTAGGTTTGTGAGGATAGTAAGTGCGCCAATCATAAAATTGCACAGCATGGGTCGGATGTTTCTGAGCCAAAGCTTCTGCTAGACCATAAGTCCAAGGACTGTTCGCGCCTAAAAATAGAAAACTGAGTTTTCCCATAGTATTTTTTTAAGATATTTACCACCCACGCATATCTCGCAGCCAGTAGCCAAGAACAGGCGATCGCCCAATCAATTCTCTAATTGCTGAACGCAGAAGGGGGGGTAAGAGCTGAAACCGATAGACAGGAGCTTGATAAACTCTTGGTTCCTGATCCTTTTTACTCCTTTCAATTGGCCCAAAGGTGGAAATATGGTTGATGAGAGATTCGTAGCCTTTCCACATTACTGCTTCATCAAAATCAGAACGGGCACGTTCAATTACCGCAGTACTAAAAAGTTCATAGTTGTTACAGGCATATAAAACTTGTTTAGCTAAGGCTTGAGTGTTGTCTAACGGAGCAAACAGTCCTGTCTTGTTTGCCGTAGTGATTTCTTTTGTACCAGTGGCAACATCCCAAGCCACTGGCACACAACCCATACTCATGGCTTCAATCGTTGCCATACCAAATGGTTCAACGCGACTCAGCATCAGTAAAACTTTTGCGGATGCAGCGGTGGAAAAGATGAGATCGCGTGGGACGTGGCCGTAAACATAAATACACTCAGAATTTGGCAATTGGTTAATTCGAGACTGAAATTCTGGTTTCACCTGACCAAACCAGTGCAGCTTGCCAGTGAACCCTAGTTTAATTAAATGTTTCCATAACTTGAGAACATCAAATGCCCCCTTTGTGGGATTCTCACCACCTAGAAATATTAGATCGTTTGGGCGTGTAACATTGAATTCTGGTCGCTCTGGAAATACAGAGCCATTGTAAATCACAGAAAGTTTTGTTGTCTGTTTTAAGCGATTTCGGAACTTACTTGCTACAGTTTCAGAAACAGCGACAATGGCCTCTAAATTATCCTCCTCTTCCAGCACTCTTTGCCAGTATCCAGGTATGGTGTCGTGGACGACAAAAACACATTTAATGTTGGGAGGTAAGTAAGGAATAATAGCATCTAACTCTCCACAAGCATTAAAAAGTAATACATCCTGTGGATTCTCATTTAGCCATTGCATTAGAACTTTTGGTGTTTCTGGCGCAGAACCATATAAGCCTAGAGATGATACTCGAAAATCATCACCACTACTCATCCAGCTAGGTTGAGTGAGCATCAGTATTGTTGTCTCATATCCAGCTTTAGCAGCTTGCCGACAGCAAGACAAAGCGACAGGAGATATTCCGCCGCTATTGTCGCCAGGAATTAGCCAACAGAGTTTCATATATTTACTTAGTCTTTATAAACTAATTGCTCTCTCATTAAATAGGACAGAGCAAATAGAAGTTTTGTATTTTTCTAAATTGAAAGCATGAGATATTCCTGTGGGTGATTTGGGCTTTCTCAGTAACTTTAAAAAAACAAACCAAGGAAAATTAAAAATAAATGGCAGAAGCATCTTATTTAAAAGAACAATCTCCCACCACTTTTTTATTAATAATATTTTTTGATTTGACACCAAAGCAATTCGTAGTTCTCTCCAACATACATCCAACCGCATGAAAAATTGTTGAGCCGAGGGAAGACCCAATCGTTCTCGATAAGGATTAGCGTTTGAAGTCATCCAGAATACATCTTTGATTAATACTGCATCAGAATTCACAGAATAATTTTGTGTTATCTGAGCCGTATGCAGACGATAAGCACAAACAGGCTCATTAACAGCGGTAACAAGATATTTTGAGGACAAAGCAACACATATCTCCCAATCCGCTATACCAACAAGACCAGTGTTAAAGCCTCCAAGATTACGAAACAACTCTGTACGATACATACAAGCACTGGGATTAGAGCCTCTATATTCTTCAAGTTTTGCCCACTGTCTCTCAGTTCTTGGTTCAGGACTATAAGGCTCTGTATAATCAAATACCTTAATTTTATTCTGTTCTTGAAGTTCTTCAAAAGATACCATTCCTCCCAGACAAATGGCTGCATTAGGCATTTCCTGAAGAGCTTTAACTTGCTTCTCTAAAGCTTCTGGAAAAAGCAAATCGTCACTGTCTAAATATTTTACGAATGGAGTTTGACACAGTTCCAAACCACGCATAGCGTTTTTAAATTGACCTGCGTTCGCTTCATAACGGTGATATTCAATCTTGACATCTGGAAATTTGTCTACTACCTCTTGAAGATTATCTTTTGAGGCATCATCGCAAACAATGACAACAAAATCTTTGTAAGTTTGTTGTCTTAGAGATTCTAAAGCTTGTGCCAGCATTTTGGCACGATTGTATATAGGAATAATTACTGTAAGTTCCATAATTTATGTCTCGGTTTTTAGTTATTAAATAAAATGTGCTTGCTCAAAGTATTTTTCGAACAAAACTAGAATCCAATTAATAAATTATTTCATGCTTTAATTTCTTAAATATTGCATATCCATTACGTAGAGAAGGATTTTGGGAAATCAGAGTGTAGTTTGAGTCTGTAATTAGTCTATGATGATTCTGATAATTTTCAAATGTACTAATATCATCAAGTAGGATAAACATTGTTCCGTACACTTGATCTAATTCAATACTTGTATTTACCTCAGAACTATCAATTAATACTAAATCAAAACAGTTGATTTGATTGTCTTGGTGGATTTTTTTGATTGTATTCTCTAGAGCATCAGGTAAATGTCCTTGTGAGCTTGAAGCAATATCGTAGCATTTGACAAGAGAATCATTAGCATAGCGATTTTGTAATTTAATAAACTGAGGTGTTGAAGTGTTTATGCAGAATGCAGTAGGCTTATTCTGGTTTTCCCAGATTCCTGTCAAAAATGCCTCGGTGTTTCCATCACCAGTCGCAGCTCCAATGAGTAAGGCTGTCTTGATATCTTCTTCGCGTACCATTTTTTGAACATCATGTAAGAATTCATCATTTTTCATGAGTGAAAAACGGTAAGGTAGAAAATAACCAAACCTAGTTTCTAAAGCATGTAATACTTTAGTACTTGGTATTATTAATTTAAAATAAACAAAGCGTCTAACCTTAATTAAATAATCAGGGCGTAATTTATTTTTTTGTTTCCAAGGTTGTGGTAATTTTGTAAATAACTTTCTATAAATATTCGTTAGACTTTTAATTAAAAATTTTGTATTGATACTAAAAGTTTTTTTTTGATTATTATGCAAAACTTCACTTTCGGAATAAACTAACTTACTCAAATTTTCTGCCCAATTAGGTTGGTTACATTTTTTAAGTATTATGCATAAATTTTCAACCCAGTCTTTAAAATCTCGTTTAGGCAGTGGATGAAGGCTATAGCGATACTTAGATTGTTCGTGATAAGATAAATCAACTTTATCTGCTTTATTTGTCAAGCTATTAATAGCCCAACGAGTACGATCTAGTTCAGGATGACTTAATGATGGAAATTGCTGGGCACGGTGCTTAGCTTCATTTAATTTTCCTTGACACAGAAGAGAAATAATGAAATAAGCCCATTCTACTGGCTCAGGATCTATGGCTTTGTAATCCTCAAGAGTATATTTAATTGGTTGAACAATCCAATGTTGTGCTGCTGCTGCATCTCCCTGATAGAGCTTGCAAAGTGCTAATCTCAATTTTGGTTCGGGCATACAGACTGTATAGTTTAGGCAGCGCAGATATAAAGTTTCTGCCTCTTCGTATTGACCTTTCCATAGTTTTTCATCCCCTTTGCGTAGCAGATCTATACTTAATCCATTACATATCAGATGTGAATTTTCAATTCCAGATGATTTTTCTACAATGGTAAGTGGCTCGAAAGGATTTTTCTGAACAATCTTTTGATTAGGTTTGAGATTTTGGTGGAGATTAAACCATTGAAAGATTTGATCTCGTTGTTTCAAGGTGTGTTGAGAATGAACTAGTTGATACCCTGCATTGGTAATTCTCTCCAGAACATCTAGATTTTGAAATAAGTAGTCAAGCTTATCTAATAGGTCATGCTCATCAACAAAAACGCAATTTTCCATATCAACGAATCCTGCAGCTTCAAGGGAACGAGTTTTTTCTGTAAGAAGACAAGACTTAGCTCCTGGTATTTCAAAATGTTTACGAACAATCTCCTTTGCTACTGAACCACATGTTGGTACAAACCAAGAAGCATTGATGCTGCGGGCATACTGTTCACCATATATCATTCGTGATGTGGAACTTTTATCATATCCACCATGGGGGAACGTTAGTGATGGATAATACTGAGAAATAATTTTATAAATTCGTTGCCGCCAGGGATATAGATAATAAGTAGAGCCAGTTAACATTGTTGGTATAATTTTAGGCTGATTGTAATCTCGATATATATCAGCATCTATAAAATTCGGCCAGACAAATAAGTTTTTGGCAATCTCTGGTGTATGTTCAGCTGTAGTAGTGCAAATGGAAAAGAATGTTTCTATACCCCAATGTTCCATGTCGGAGAGAAAACCTGCACGGCAATCACACCACGAATCTCCGTTATGAAATCCTAGCTTAGGTATTTCTGGATAAGCAGAAGTGTTTTTTATATTAATTTTCTGAGCAATATATTTAACACCACTTTCAAAAAGTGTTAGGTCTGGTTGGTACTGGTCACAAATTTGCTGATAGTCACAATCCTCATTAATGACTATCACATCAAAGAACTCTGATAAGCATTTGACATGAAGTTGCAAGTGCAACTTAATAAAGTCAGGGGCACGTTCATGTTTCCATTGAAAAAACACAAGCTTTGGCTTGGTAATTGTCTGCATAAAAATACCTTTACTAAATCTTGCTATGCTTTGGAATAAACTACGCTTAAATCTGGCTACTAGTTTTCAAAACCTCGATCGCGCGATCCTGTTCCTGTTCGGTCATGTGATGGAACAGTGGCAAAATAATTGCCCGATCCTGTGCTTGTTCGCTTTCAGCTAAGCGATCGCACTTCCCTGCTTCACAATTACAAGCTTCCCGACTAGTAGCACAAGACCATGCTTCAATTTGGTAGGCACTTTCGCGGTGAGCGCACATAATACCGCGTCGCGTAGCAATCCCAGCATCCAACATCACCTGCATAACTTGCACTTGGTCGCACTTTTCTGGTAAGCGCACACAGTAACTTTGCCAATTACTTCTTGCCCATGCTGGCTCTGTTGGTAATTTCAATCCTGGCACATCTGCCAACTGTTCGTCATATCTTTGGGCTAAATAACGGCGGCGTTCTACAATCTCCGGTAAGCGTTTGAGTTGTTCCCGTCCGACTGCTGCTTGGATGTCGGTCATGCGGTAGTTATAGCCCAACATTGGGTATGACTCAAAAATGACTTGTTTGGCTCCGTGGCGCACGGTGTCAGGTACACTCATGCCGTGTTGTCGCCAGAGGCGAAACTGTTTGTCCCACTCAGGATTATTTGTAGTCAACATCCCACCGTCGCCGGTGCTAATAATTTTACGGGGATGGAAGGAAAAACAAGCGATATCTCCATGTGGCTTGCCGATTTTCTCCCATTGCTCATTCCAGAGAATCTCACTGCCGATCGCACAAGCTGCATCTTCAATTACTGGTAGATTATACTGATGGGCAACTTCTAAGATGGCTTTGAGGTCACAAGGCATTCCTATCTGGTGAACGACAAGAATGGCACGGGTGCGTTCGCTAATTGCATCTGCAATTAACACTGGGTTGATATTATATGTTTGCGGTTCAATGTCCACAAACACGGGCACTGCCCCACAGTAACGAATGCTGTTAGCGGTGGCAATATAAGAGTGGCTGACTGTAATCACTTCATCCCCAGGCTGTACACCTACGGCTAACAGCGCTAAATGCAATGCTGTGGTGCAATTGGAGACGGCACAAGCATATTTAGATCCTATGTAAGCTGCAAATTCCTGCTCAAAGGCGGCGACTTCTGGCCCTTGAGTTACCCAGCCAGACATGATAGCCCGCTTGGCTGCTTCAGCTTCAGGTTCGCCCATCCAGGGTTTAGCGATCGGGATGTATTGCATTTTCTCAGACATTGCTTGCTTCCTTTGTCAGCTTTTGTTCGCGCCACCAACTAACCAATCTACGCAACCCTTCTTCTAAAGATACTTCTGCCTCAAAACCTAGCAATTTCTTGGCTTTACTTACATCAGCAAGTCGGCGCTGTACGGGGTTAACTTTGCGTTCTGGGCCATATTCTGGTTGCAAGTCCGACCCCATAACCTTAGCCAAACTATAAGCAAGGTCATTCAAGCTGCTTTCCACACTACTAGCAATATTAAATACCTCATCAGTGATATCAGCTTTGGCAGCCAAAATATTCGCTCTAGCAATGTCTTCGATATATACAAAGTCCATTGTCTGCTTGCCATCGCCAAAAATCAATGGTGGCTGTCCGGCGACGATACGCTCCATCCAGCGAATCAATACTTCCGTGTAGACACCGTAAATATCCATACGCGGCCCGTAAACGTTGAAGTAGCGTAATCCCACATAGTCCAGCCCATACATATCGTAGAAACTGCGTAATAAGCCTTCATTAAAAACTTTAGCTGCACCGTAGATGGTGCGGTTGTTATAGGGGTGATGGGATTCCGTGGTGGGGAAATCCTCTGCCATACCATATATTGAAGCTGATGAAGCAGCGACTACCTTTTTCACATTGGCTTTCACTGCTGCTTCCAAAACATTAAAAGTGCCATCTGCTAAAACTTCTAATGCTAAACGCGGTTCTTCAGCACATTGAGTAATGCGGATTGCTGCCTGATGAAAGACTATATCTACGCCTTCCATGACTTCCCCAAGAAGTTTGCGATCGCGGATATCGCCTTCTACAATTACCAAAGGCCCGTGTTCTTTTGCCCAAGCAAGGTTGTTGAGTTGTCCGCGAGTGAAGTTATCCAGAACAACAATCTCAGAGACTCTTTCTTTTACCAATAAATCGGCAATATGAGAGCCAACTAGACCTGCACCACCTGTAATTAATACTCGACTATTTTGCATTTTCTTTTAGTCTGCTAATTTGTTCTTCCAGAATTTGAATACGGTTTAGTAAATCAGACGTGCGTAAGCCTAAAGTACTTTTTACTGACTTAATTATATTGGCTGCTGCTGTTCTTTCTGCTCCTGCAAATTGCACTTCAAAAATTCTGAGTACGCCATCACCCGTGAGGACATCGACAAAACCTTCTGTTTTGGATCTACCGATAATTCGACCAGGAATGCGTCCTACATAAGAGGGAGGATTATCTACAGGCTTGGCTTGCCACACCAGTAATTTTTCCCCTTGAAAGTATGTATAAGCCCCTGGAAAAGGAGATACTAATGCCCGAATAAAACAGTCTATACTTCTAGTGGCAGCTGACCAACTAATCTCACCATCTTCAGGCAGGCGAGTACAGCCATAGGTGGCTTCAGCATTATTTTGCGGTACGCCTTCATAACCGCGAACAGCTTTGACAACTGTGTCTCCTAAATGTTGCCCCTGAATTTTATTTAACTTGTCATATATGGTAGCTACAGTATCATCAAAACCAATGGAAATTAGCTGTTGAAAGAGGATATTCCCCTCATCTAAACCAGGCGATATTTTATGAATAGTTATCGCGGCAGTTGTTTCATCATTAATAATTGCCCAATTGACATTGGCACGACCGCGATAACGAGGTAAGGGTGAATAATGGACATTGATAAATTTAGACAGTTCAATCAGTTCCGCTGGCAGTATTTGGTTATAGGAAGAAACCACTACGCAATCCGGCTGAAATTTTAATAGTAGCGATTTAATTTGTTGCTGAGAAGTGTCTGAAAAGATCGGGATACCTACTTGTTGGGCAAGGCTGAAAACGGGATCGTCGGATTCACTGTCTACTCTCACTACCCCTTGCACGTTGCACTTCGATAACAAAGATTCTAGTGCGCTGCAAGTAGTCGTACCTATCCCGATCAGAAGTACATTAACCATTCACCACCTACGTTTACAGCAGTTGCACAAATTCCATAGCTGATTTACTGAACTGTAAGGATTCTCGCCAAATCACTTCCGCCGCTTTTAGCCCTCCTGTTTGCAGTCGGATAATCGGTTCTGGGCCGACTGCAGAAGGCAGAATCCCCATATGTCCAGGTTTTGGCTCTATTTCTGGGCACACTGGGATGTGGTGGGAGACAAAAGCTGAACGCTCGATGTCTCCCCAGTACTGAGCTACTAATGTGCCTGGCCAATATTTGGCAATTAGGACGGCATCTGTAGCAGTTAATACTGGCTCTGGGCGCGGTTGCAAAGCCACCAATATTGCATCATAGGTTTTATCAGTAGGTGCTACTGAGATAGTGTCAACAGTGTCTACGTTAGCACCAGCATTTACTAAACCGCGTTCAATGAATGAGCTAAAAGGGTTGTCACACAGTAATAAAATATTACTTGTGTAAACAGAAACCCCAGCGTCTAATAACAGCTTGGTTGCCATAATTCCCAAAAATGAGAAGACATCCACGCCAGGATGGCGTTCGTTGACACCTGCTACTTTGATACCTTTTTGACGACAAGCTAGCAGATCCACATCCTCTGGTCTAAACTCCCACGCTTCGTACATTAAACCAATGACTGCTGTGGGCTTCATCCAAGCAATCATCTGTGCATTAATGGGACGAACGTGACCGCTGTTGGTGATAATGTCAGCTTGGGCGACAATATCTTGGGTTTTATCGGTGATAAATTCCAGTCGATCGCTTACCCCTGCTAGTTCAGCTAGTTCTAGTGTCTGAGCTTTGACTTGTTCTAGAGTGCCATAACGGCTACTGCGAGCGATTGCAAACACTTTTTTTGCTCCGGCGATCGCTGCTACGACAGGTGTAACTGCATAGGCTCCAGTTGCTGCTTCTGTAAGAACAGTTAAGTTATCAAGTTGCAGTTCGCAACGCTGAATCGCCTGCTGTATCAGTCTGACGAGGCGGTGGGAATTTAAACCAGGGCGGGAATCGTACATTAAACAGTCACTCCCAGAACAATGTTTTGCAGACTTTCAGCAACAATATTAATTTGTGCTGGTGTAAGTTCGGCAAACATGGGCAGTGAAAGTACTTCCCTGGCTGCTAATTCTGAGTGCGGAAAATCACCTGGCTTGTACCCTAAATCGGCATAAGCTGGTTGCAGATGTACGGGAATGGGATAGTGAATACCTGTTTGGATACCCTGCACGTTGAGCTTTTGCTGTAGTTCATCCCGTTGGGGCGATCGCACGGCGTAGACATGGTAAACGTGGCGGCTGTAGGGCATAACTATGGGTACGGTCACGTTGGAGTCTTTCAGTAGTGCGTCATACTTTGCTGCATGTGCCCTCCGAGCCTCTGTCCATTCTTCTAAGTACCGCAACTTCACCCGTAAAATTGCTCCTTGGATGCCATCCATGCGGTAGTTATACCCTTTGAGTACATGGTGATACTTGTGTTCTTGACCCCAGTCGCGCAGCATCCGCATAGTATGGGTATATTCGGGATTATTGGTGACTATCATGCCTCCTTCACCATAGGCCCCTAAATTCTTGCCAGGGTAGAAACTGAAACAGCCAATATCGCCAATAGCACCTACTTTTTGCCCTTTGTACTCAGCCCCGTGAGCTTGTGCAGCATCTTCTATTACAGTCAAACCATGACGACGGGCAATCTCCAAAATCGGTTCCATATCTGCTGGTTGACCATACAAATGTACGGGCAAAATGGCTTTTGTGCGTTCGGTGATGGCTTTTTCTATTTGAGTGACATCAATCGTATATGAAACAGGATCGATATCTACAAAAACAGGCTTGGCTCCGGTGTAACAAATTGCTGCAGCGGTGGCAACAAAAGTAAAGGGTACAGTAATCACTTCGTCACCAGCACCGATACCAGCTGCTAGTAATGCTAAATGGAGGGCGCTGGTACCAGTATTGACGGCAATGCCATCAGCGGCATTGCAGTAGTCTGCAAAATCTTTTTCTAAGGCTGTGACTTCATTTCCTAAAACAAATTGCGTACTTTCCAGTACTTTCAATACTGCGGTGTCAATTTCGTCTTTAATACTCAGATACTGAGCTTTTAAATCTAAAAATGGAATCATACTGCTACCTTTGCTACATTAAGTTCAACTAATCGACCACGCTGCTTCATCGATTGAGTAGCAGCCTCAAGAATCTTCACTGTCTGTAAACCGGCCTCCCCATCAGTAATGGGGCGCTTGCCCTGCATAATGCATTCAATGAAGTGCAATCCTTCTGTCCGCAGTGCTTCTGTCATATCCAACTTGGGCGACCACATATCTCCTGTGCGATAACCAATTAGCATTTGGTACACGCTTTCAGAATTGCCATTCACGGTAATTCCTTTGTCGTAAATTTTAACTTTCTCACTGGGTTCCAAGTCATCATAAACAATCATCCGTTGACTACCACCAATCAGGGTGCGGCGGACTTTTACTGGTGCTAACCAGTTGACATGGAAATGAGCGATCAAGTTGTTTTCAAAGAAGCATGTCAAGTAAGCGATATTTTCAGGTTCTCCAGGAACGTGGCTGATACCTGTTGCTGAAACAGCGTAAGGCTGGGATGGCAATACATAGTTCATGATTGAGAGGTCATGGACTGCTAAATCCCAGATCACATTGACATCATGCTGAAAAAGTCCTAAATTAACGCGTACAGAATCGTAGTAGTAAATATCTCCTAGTTGATTGCTGGCAATCAAATCGTGCATTTTGCGTACAGCACCCGTATAGACAAAGGTGTGATCCACCATCAATACTAGATTGCGTTTTTCTGCTTCTTCAATTAACCGTTTTGCCTGCTCAGAAGAGGCTGTCATCGGTTTCTCTACTAGTACGTGCTTGCCTGCTTGCAATGCTGCCAAGGCCAAGTCGAAGTGAGTTGAAACTGGTGTAGCGATCGCCACAGCGTCAATCTTGGGATCTGCAAATATATCTTGACAGTCTGTCGTCACTTGGATGGAGGGATAGCGGGCCTGCGCCTTTGCCAAAAGTTCTGGTTTAAAATCACTGATCTTTGTGACTTGAGCATTTGGAATTTCAGCAAAATTCCGCACTAGGTTAGGACCCCAGTAACCATAACCAATTACACCGATATTAATCATGTTTCTTATTATTTTTAACTAATCAAAATCTTTTATTAACAAGCTAGTAAACGCTACTATTCACGGAGGGTGTTATCTTGTAGATTTACCACAATTTGCCTGCTATTTAGTACAAACAGTTGCAAGTCTCATAATTTAATTAAATCTGCCTCTACCTGACTTTCAAAAATCTATTCTTAAAATGTTTCAGTCCTAGGACTAAAGTAAACCATACTATTGCTGAGTTTGGTTCGGGAACTTTCATCGATGGTTCAGTGGTAAATAAAGCATAGTTTGCTTTTTCATTACTTAATACAAAAGTATCTTTACTCTCTCCTCTCGCATTAGACCAATTTGTAATATAGTCACCTACTTTGTTCGCAATATACCAAGATTCTTCGCCAGATTTTATGCCTTGATATGGAACCAATGCATATGAAATATTATTTATTTGTTGTGGAATTGATGGCTCGTTACTAAGCAGAGATATAATGCTATCTACAGTGCTTGTTGGGGAATTGTTCCAGAATGTCGGTGATTTAAAATCAGGGTTATCTGGATAACCAAACAAGTTTACAAAAGTATCAACTTTGAAGGTAACATTATAAGTTTTGCCAGCAACTACTAAGCCATCAATTGCACTGACATCACCTGAACTACGGTATCTAACCTGAGTAGCTTCGGATGGATTAAAAGTAGCAAGAGTGGTCGTAAAGCTAACAACATAAGCTACATAAAATACTAGTTTTGAATTGATGAAGTTTCGGTAGAGTAAGCCTGTTTCTGTAAACATTGCAAGGAGTCATTTAATATCTCACTGCTTAAAGAATATCAAAGACTGTACATTTATACTTGTATGTATATTGTTATTTTTGTAATGATTTGAATAAGAAAATTCAGCATTATTTATCTTGACATTATTACTCAATGACTATTCTTCTTTATGAAGATATGCTCCATATGTGACAAAAACTCAGGCTAAAATTAACTTACTATGTTGTTCAAATTCCAGCTAATTAGTATTTAGCTCAAACTATTAGCTGTCATTTCTGAATTTTGGCAGCGATCGCGCACATCGCCAACCACTTGAGCTGGTACTCCTGCTACAATTGCATTGTCTGGAACATCACGAGTCACTACCGCCCCAGCCCCAACTATGGCTTTTTCACCAATAGTCACACCTGGCAGAATGGTAGCGTTACTACCAATAGATGCACAGTTCTTCACTAGAGTCTTAACTGCATACCAGTCATCTTCTGTTTTCAAACTACCATCTTCATTAGTTGCACGCGGATAAAGGTCATTAGTGAACATGACTCCATGACCAATAAACACTTCATCTTCAAGGATCACGCCCTCACACAGAAAGCTGTGTGATGAAATTTTACACAGATTCCCTACAATGACATTTTTTTGAATTTCTACAAAAGTTCCAATTTTCGTGTCATCGCCAATAACGCAACCATATAGGTTTACGAGATTGGGGTGAAAAATTTTAACATTGCTGCCCAACTTGACATCATCATTTACTGCCATTACTTATCTGCCTATTTAACTAAAGCTGAATTAATACTTTTCAACAGTTTTCCAAACAGCATCTTCTAGATAAGTACACTCATCAGCTTGCCATTGATACTCTTCACGCTCGATATTGTGCATGGTAACTTCAAACGGGCAAATCTCTGTGAGGTTTTCTAGTACAGAATCGCTGCGACGCTCAGAAAACCATGTTGTTAAGGTATATGAACCCATATATAGCCTAAACTTTGGTATTTCACATCGCAGAATAAATGTTCCTGACTCTCGGCGAAACGGTGCTTGGGGGTCATAGAACCAGAAAATACACATAGCTTGTCGAAGCTCGTTTACTACCTGAAAAGAGAACCACAAACTTTCATGCGGTTTAGTGACATGTAGTGCAAACTCGAAAGTAATCGGTTCTCCCCAAGAGTGAATACCGTCTCCCTGAGAGGGATATACTCGCGCCCAGGCTACATAGTTGCCTGCTTTGTTCAAAGGAGCTTCATAGTAAGCTGCTTGTTTATTAGAGGTTTTTTGTCCAGCCATATATAACTGTACGGCTTTGACGGTATCACCATCAAACTGAATGTTACCCTTAGAAAGGAGTATGCAACGCTTGGTAAGTTGGGCAATAGCTTGCATAGTATGACTGACGAACAATACTGTCCGCCCTTCTTTCGTAGCTACATCCTCCATTTTCCCCAAGCACTTCTTTTGAAATGCAGAATCCCCCACTGCTAAAACTTCATCCACAATTAAAATTTCTGGCTCTAAGTGAGCTGCTACGGCAAAAGCAAGGCGTACATACATTCCAGAAGAATAACGCTTAACTGGAGTATCTAAAAATTTCTCGATTTCTGCAAAGGCAACAATTTCATCAAACTTTTTCTTAATCTCAAATCTACTCATTCCCAATACTGAACCGTTGAGGTATATATTCTCTCGCCCGGTTAGTTCTGGGTGAAAGCCTGTACCTACTTCTAATAAGCTTGCTACCCGCCCCTTGATGACAATTTGTCCTTTTGTAGGTTCAGTAATTCGACTCAATACTTTTAATAGTGTCGATTTGCCTGCGCCATTACGTCCAATTATACCTATGGCTTCGCCTTGTTTAATCTCAAAAGATACATCATTCAATGCCCAAAATTCCTCGCGAGAGGAATTGGATATTTTTTTGCCAGTAGGCTGAGTAAATTTCTTACTCAGAGACATGACTCCATTAGCAAGCACATCCCGTAGAGCTTTATAGCGATAACGACTTGAATCGTCTTGCTGGTGAGCAATGATATATTTTTTACCCAGATTTTCGACTTGAATTACACTATTAGACATCTATTCTAGATCCAGCCTAAATTATGTCAGCAAAAGTCCGTTCCATTTTGCGGAAGTACCAGATACCGCTTACCAGCAAGATTACAACTAATCCTAGAGATAGTGTGAATCCTGACCAGTAAATTTTTGACTCACCACCCAAAATAGCCCAACGAAAGCCATCAATTACGCCCACCATTGGGTTTATAGAATAGAGCAAACGCCACTCCTCTGGCACAACGTCGCTACTAAATCCTACTGGTGATATGTATAATCCGAACTGCACAATAAATGGCACAATATAACGAAAGTCACGGTATTCCACATTTAACGCTGCCAGCCACAGCCCTACTCCCATAGAAGCGGCAAAGGCGATACCAATAAATAATGGCAGCGTCAGTATCCGCCAATCAGGCACAAAGTTATACCAAGCCATCAATCCCAGCAGAATCATGCCAGAAACCATAAAATCTACAAAGCTGACAATCACAGCACTGATGGGCACAATCAGACGTGGGAAGTAGACCTTGGAAATTAGATTTGAATTACTAATTAGACTATTACTGCACTCACTTAAGGCGCTGGAAAAAAACTGCCAAGGTAACATGGCAGCAAACACCAGAATTGGATAGGGTACTCCAGTGGGTGCAGGTAATCCTGCCAACTTTCCAAAGACCACGCTGAACACTACCATAGTCAAAAATGGTCGGATCAGTGCCCAAGCTATGCCAATGAATGTTTGCTTGTAGCGCACTAAAATATCCCGCCAAGCTAGAAAATAAAACAGTTCCCGATAGCGCCACAGGTCTTGCCAATACTGGCGCTCAGCACGCCCAGCTTCAATCACCAACACCTGCTCAGACGGCATACCTTGACTACTCATACTATTAATTAATTGAAGACTATTGTCTTTAATGTTTAAACTACGAACTGGAAATCTTTCATACCCTGAAAGCTAACCAGTCTTGCATGTCTGCGAGTAAATTCGCTGACAGAAGGGTTGCCTTGAGGATCTATTACTCCTGTTACCTGCTGCCACAGTTCTTGTGGTGCTAATGACAGTTCATAAGTGCCTCCATCAGCCTTACGAACGTAATACCAATTCTTTTGCTGACAATATTCACACCAGAAAGCTTCTAACCACTCGCCTTCTATTGGCACTGCGGTTTTGTTTGCTATTAGCATTGATGCATTCTGCCGACTCATACCCCGTTGCTGTAACTGACTTGGTCGATCGGCAAATATCTGATATTTCTGACTGACGCTATCTAGATAGCAGCCATGAACTGGGCAGTAGATAGCCCGTCGTTTTGAGCGTTTCCGATTGCGATCGCACCTTCTCTGCAATTCGACCTCCCATATAAATAAAACAGATAAAACAAGGAAGGTTACGTTGGAGGGACTGAGATCGAAATGACCATCGAAGCCCAACTCCGAAAACTTACAGTTAATTATTAAGCTACAGAAATTAAATTAATATCTTTATTTATCAGCTTGGTTTATTGACAAATTTTCTAGAAGTAGAAATTAAATTTCTGGCGATAGTACAAACTTTTTTTCTGGAGAATTCAGATATTTAACAAAAGTTAATTTATTGAATCTATGTATAAGATATTCTAATTTTGAATAAGTTGTTACTTTTTCCTCCTTGTATGTACTGAAATTATAACATGTTTTGACAGTATTTTATTTTTTTATACAAAATTAATAGAAGGTTTAAATGTAAAATAATTTTTGTACTGTATTTCAAAATTTTATGAAGCACAATAAAATAGTTTTACAAAAAATTTAAATCAGTTGATTCCAACTACTGTAGATTATATAAATTTCTTCTGCTAACAAGACTTAAACATTTTTTGAGAAAAAATAAGCTTCAAACCCGTGCAGGGCAAGTAAAATACACCAAATACCCAAAAACGCCTGAAACCCAGATATATCAATAAATTAGGCAAATAGATGTCAAAGTCTCTCTGTATATACATTTGAGCTATTTTTCTGAGTATTTTATATCTAAGGACTACTAATTGATATTTATTAAACAAATATAAATTTCAGACACTCAAGATAAAGTTTTATTGAACATTGGGCCAGCATTTTTACCCTCCCTAGCGATACTGTTTTTCTTTAAAGATTACAGAGGTAGGGAAGTAAAGTACGTTGGAGGGTCTTACCCCAACCCTGCGAGCTTGGAAACCCTAAGGCTCTGACCTTTAGCAACTGAGGTAGGATTCAAGTGAATTGGTATAAAGCTAAAGGCGTAGATTCAAATACAAAACTAAATGTTCCTAGGAAAAAGAATTCTTCTGTTTTGGTTAATTTGTATTTGATTACAGTAGAGAAAAATATTACCAAACTTCAAAAAGTAATTAAAACTACTATTAATATGAGTAAATGCTTCCTCTACATTTTACATAGACTACCCTTGGAAAAAGTTTGGAAGGGCACAAACAGCTTTAAATTCTTGCCTTTCTAAAAATAGGCAACTCCGTAATTCCGATTTTACCAAGTTGGTTTTCAACGAAACTTAGCTCGAAGAACTACTTACTGTTAAGCTGTTGTACACTATCAAATGCACAACAGCAAGGCAGGAGGTGAGGCAGCCCCCGTCTTGGCGGTTACCGTCGTTAGCGCAGCGTTAGCGAGTCATCGAGCGTCTGGGGGACTGCCGAACCCGAAGGGCAAATTAAAAGCGCAACGCGATCGCTATACTGTAAAAATTAAATGTACCAAAAGCTTATTTAGTAGGGCTTTCAGACATAGTTATTATCTCTTGAGACAACACTGCTTGCTGCAATACATCAAGGTATTGTTGAGAAATAACTTTAGGTGTGAAATGCGATCGCATATACTTACGGCCTGCCTTACCCATCCGTTCTGCTAGTTGGGGATCGCGACTGAGTAAGCGAATAAATTGAGCCAGACCATGACTGTCTCCATTATCAAACGTAGCACCACAATCAGCTTCTGCAATTAGTTGCTTTAGGTATGAATATGGCGAACATACCACCGCTACTGGTCTTCCAGTGGCGAAAGCTGAGTACAGCTTGCTAGGAACAACTAAACTCTCTGTAGATGCATCAACACTTACTAATGACAAATCACAAGCTGTCAGGGAATAAGGCAGTACCTGCTTGTCTTGATATGGGAGAAACGTGAAATTGTTCAACCCCAATCGTTTTACTTCCTGAATTAATTCATCGCGTTTTGCTCCACTGCCAATACACACAAATTGAATCGGCTCGTCTTGCAGTTCCTTGGCAGCTTCCAGCATGGTTTCAATGTCGTGACAGCGACCCATATTGCCAGAATAAAGTACGGTGAATGTGTTCACCAAATTATGCTTCCAGGCAAACCAATTTTCTTGCTTAGTAATTGGCACAATCAGATCGGGGTTAGCCCAACTGTGAATCACAGAAATCTTATCGGCTATCTGCGGACAGTTCTCTACTACCCTTTGTTTCATTCCTGGGCTAAGAACCACAATCCCTTTAGCGTTTAGCCAAACTTGTTTGTTGAGCGCACGCCACATTCGCACCAGCCAACTACGCTTCGACACTACTCCCAACGCGATCGCGATATCTGGATAAAGGTCATAAAGGATGCATACATAAGGTAAGCGGAATAATAAATAAGCCAGATACCCGATAATCGGCAAAAATGGAGGAGCTGTAGTCAATAACAATACGTTATTGCGACGCCAAGCTCTGAGTAGATAAAGTGCTGCACGCAAGGTGTATAAAACGCCATTGACAGCTTTACCCCGAATTCTCCCTGGCCAGAGTTGGGCAGTACGCGATCGCTGAATTCGGATTCTGTCCTTTCGTTCAACTGCGGGAGCTGTATGAGATTGAAACGCATATCCAGGCTGACTAGTGAATACTTCAACGTCCACACCTTGCTGCCCTAACTGTTTTACGAGTTCCTCAATCAACTGTCCCGTGGCAGCATAGTCTGGAGGAAAAAACTGAGTGACTACGGATAATTTGATTGATTGCTGAGTTCTTATAGAATTAGAATGCTCATTTTTATCTTCTAACCGAGTAGAAATGGATTGCAACAATTTTCCATTAATCCATTGATTAAGTCTCATCGGCTGTGTCCTACTTTAGAATTTAGAAATTTTATTGAAATTACAATTGAACAATTAATTGGCACAAAACACCTGCCTGATATGGATCGAAATTTTCAATTTGCTCCAGGCTCAATGTATTTAACAACTGCTATACAAGCATTTCTTCTGGCTTGCTTGTGTATCCCAGCTTTCCTGGTAACACAGCTTGATTAAGACCAAATGGTTTACTTGCTGAATCTGGTAGATGCAACTCTTTTAGACATGGAACACAACGAGGAGGAAAACGAAGTCTGACAACTAGCTACGTACAGTTACTGCTAGGGGATACAGCTTTCCCTACAGCAAACTGTTCAACAGGCTTCTAGGGAACTTTACTTTATGTCCAAAGAGTTACTTCAATGGTAACAACCACTATTTCGCAATAATACTGACTATCAGTTGAAAAATTCGGACTTTACGGTTATGTGATTGTATTTGCTGTGTTTTCACCTTATTTTTGCTTTATCGTTATTGAGTACATGTAATTTATGCCTAGAGTATTATTCCCTAAATTTCTTACTACATGTTATTTTGAATCCTAGAATACCATGTTTCAAATTTAACCCTTATACTTCATCAAAAATTTATGTTGCTAGTTTTTTTTTAAACAAAATCTTTATAAAATTGATATTTTACTCTGTATCTTTCCTTATATATAATTATTACTAATAACAACTAATAGTCCATATTTCTAGTGAGTTTAGTACAAATTTTGTTTCTTGACAAGAATAATACTTGAATATCCTGAGATAGAGTTCATCAGCAAGATAGACAACCTTCACATGTTACGCCTGTATACTCTTTAAATTTCCTATTTAGCTAGTTATTAAGCATTTATCCCCTGAAGCAAAGCAAAATATTAATACAAATAATTAGCCGCTTATTCTAGACATTTAGAGGCTTTTGATCGACAAATGTAAAGGGTAATTAACTCAATGATGTTTACCAATAAACCCTACTCTACCCTAGCTGATTATGGCTTACCCTTTAGGTTCTCCGTTCGCGCTAGCGGCGACCTAGGAAAAGGAGTACCATAAGTTGTACGGAACGCATCAACGAGAACACTTACCCTACGGTTTCACGGAATAAATACGGTAACCGGCAAACCCTATGAAGCGCATCTACGGGAACTACTTAGTTAATCTACTTTTTTATAATTTACACACAGCCTATTATTTTCGGCTACCTGACCTAAGCTTTTAAAAACTGTTAAGCTAATGTGCATCCATGCAATTCGCATATACAAATTTTGTCAGTAGTATTACAAAATATTAATAAACGATGGATGATTATTCTTTTCCACCCTCTAATTCCGATCGCAGTCATAATGTCTCTGCATTTCCTCAAACTCAACCTGTTCCGTGGTCTGAAGGACAAGGCGATGATTGGAGTTTGCAAGATTTTCTGAGTGTTTTACGACGACGAGCGCTAGTCGTTGCGGGTGTAGCTATGGCTGTAATGGCAACAGTTATTATAAATTTGGCATTTAACCAAAAGCAACCAGAATATGAAGGTAATTTTCGGCTATTAGTAGAACCCGTTAATGATGACACCAAGATGGTGGATATTGTCAAAGACCCTAGCTTAAGCAAGTCTACTCTCGATTACGAAAGTCAAATTCAGGTTCTCAAGAGTCCTGAACTCATGGGAAGTGTTATTAGGCAGTTACAAATCTTATATCCAGAAATTGACTATGATTCTTTGCTAGCATCTCTGAATATTAATCGGCTAGAGGAGACCAAGATTATAGAAGTTAGCTATCGAAGTAACGATCCAAATCAAGTTAAAGTCGTATTAGACCGAATTGCTAAAGAATACTTAGAATACAGCCAAGAAAAAAGGCAGACCAAGTTGCGTCAAGGGATTCAGTTTGTTGAAAACCAACTGCCATTTGCACAGAATCGTGTCGATCGGCTACAAAAAGAACTACAAACGTTTCGGCAAAATTACGACTTTATTAATCCAGAAACCCAGGTTGACCTAGTTGTTAATCAAGTTAGGGCTTTGACCGAACAACGACAAGGAATTGACCGAGAGTTAGCGCAAGCTCGTGCTAATCTTGCTATCCTCCAGGGAAAAAACGGACAGTTGGCAGCACTGAATAGCTCTGCTTTATATCAGCAGTTAATTGCTCAGGTGCGACAATTAGACGTTCAGATTGCTACTGAGTCAACCCGCTTCCAAGATGACAACCCAACTCTTCAATCATTGAAGGAAAAAAAGGAAAGTCTTAAACCTTTAGTGCTTCAGGAGGCACAGCGCGTTTTAGACACAAAACTTGCAGAATTAGTGAATCAAGTTCGGACTCTAGAGGTGCAGAGCCGAGAACTTGCTAAAACAGAACAGGCACTTGAGCTAAAACGTAAGCAGTGGCCAATCTTAGCACGAAAATATACTGAATTACAGGGCAAATTACAGATTGCAACTGAAAGTTTAAATCGTTTTCTCTCTACCCGCGAAACCCTAAGTATTCAGATATCTCAGACAGAACTCGGTTGGCAGTTACTGAAAGCACCGACTAAGCCGGAATATCCCGTTGCGGCTTCGGATCTCAAACGCAACTTTATATTAGGATTAATCGCCAGTATCCTCTTAGGAATTGGCGTTGCTTTACTCTTAGAAAAGCTGGACAATACCTACCATAGCGCCTCTGCCCTGAAGGATAAGGTTAAATTACCATTATTAGGAAATATTCCATTTGAAAAGCAAACTCAAAAACATCAAAACCGTATTAACCTCAATACCTTGAAAGAAAAGGGTCAACAGTCTTTGTTAGTAAATAATCAATGGGAAAAGCAAGTTCGCAGGCATCAAGAACGCACCTTTGCCCAAGAAACTCCCCTTGCAAAAGTTCCAAATCACTTAACTGAGAGTATTACTAAGTCTACTATTGTATCTGAGCAAGATTACAGCAACTATTCCACTCAGTTTTTAGAGGCTTTACGAGTACTTTATGCGAATATTCAACTGCTCCGTACTGAGCGACAGATTAACTCTATGATTGTTAGTTCAGCTATGCCTGGTGATGGGAAATCTACAGTTGCTTTTCATCTAGCTCAAATAGCTACAGTAATGGGGCAACGAGTACTACTTGTAGATGCCAATCTTCGCCAACCAATGATTCATACTCTATCAGGATTAAATAACCTGTGGGGATTGAGTAATTTAATTTCTACAAACTTGCCGATAGGAGAAGTGATTAGGCAACTACCTTCTATGAGCAAATTATCTACAATCACCGCTGGGCCAATACCACCAGATCCCACACAGTTACTTTCGTCTGACAGGATGAAGCGACTGATGGCAGAGTTCCATAACGCTTTTGACTTAGTAATTTATGATGCTCCCCACTTAAATGGGCTAGCTGATGCTACCTTACTAGCACCCCACACCGATGGGATTTTAATGGTGGTAAAAATGGACAAAACAGATGCTTCGGTACTGGATAGAGCTTTAGATAACCTAAAAATTTCACGGTTGAATATCTTAGGTATGGTTGGTAACGGCCAGAAGAGCAACTTCAACAGTTATTAGAAAACGGAAGGCTGTATTTTCTAGAAGCTAAATAACGAGGCTTGTGGCTTCAGAACTGAAGCCAACAATAGCTGTATAATTTTATTCTCAGTAATTTCAGGTAGAAACAGAATCAGTTTGTCACACTTGCTATCTCCTACTCCTCTGGGTTTTTTGTCTTAGCTTGATTTGGTTTGTACTCATTATTCCTGTAAGAGTCTGTTAGAACTGATGATGACAAAAATTAGCAGTACAAATTGGATTTGCCAAGGGGCTAAGACCAAACTTAAAATGAGGCTGATAACTGTAAACAAGCCTGTAAGATAAGCAATTTCGTCAGTACACTTTTTAGAGAAATAGCCAGTTGCTAGACCCGTAAAAAGTGGAATTAAAAAAAACAAAGGCATTTTTACTAACCTCTGAACTAAAAGTATAAGGGTTGACACAAAGTAGATTTAGACTGTTTTTTCTAATTGTGGTCAATTTTACCTCCAAGCAGGTTTTAGCTACAACACCCTATAGAAATAAATCGTCTGTACAGTCAATATTAGGCAATCAATCGGTAAATAAGCTTAACACTTGCTGCTAGTACTCTGAGAACGATCTAGCATATAACCTTTAGGAGTAAATTTTTCAACTGAAACACCCAATGCTGAACATTCCTCAACTACTGGCAACTGAACTAGAACTCAAACCTTATCAGGTGCAAAACGCGCTGGAACTTTTAGCGGAGGGTGCAACAATCCCTTTTATTGCGCGTTATCGCAAAGAACGCACTGACGAGATGGATGAAGTGCAACTGCGCGATTTAGCCGATCGCTATACTTATTTAACAGAACTGGAAGAACGGAAATCGGTAATTTTAAATGCGATCGCCGAACAAGGTAAACTCACTGATGAACTGAAAACAAAGATCGCATCCTGTTTACAAAAAACCGAACTTGAGGATTTATACTTACCCTATCGACCAAAGCGACGTACCCGCGCCACCGCTGCTAGAGAGAAAGGACTGGAACCACTAGCAGAATTCATCAAGTCGTTGAATGTGAAAAATGCTGTATCGGCCTCACTAGAAGAAGCAGCAGCAAAGTATCTTTCGGAAGAAAAGGGAGTAAAAACTCCACAGGAGGCGTTAAAAGGCGCTGCTGACATCTTAGCGGAAGAAGTTGCAGAAAAAGCTGTTTTACGAGCATATGTGCGCGATTATCTTCTAGAAGATGGGGTATTCATCTCCCGCATTAAAGATGACTATCCGGAAGGTACAACCAAATTTGAGATGTACCGCAACTATCAAGCTAGAGTGAAAAATATTGCGCCTCACAACATGTTGGCTTTGTGTCGGGGTGAGGCTGAGGGAGTATTAAACTATGAAATTGCCTTTGATGAAGATTTGGTACTTTCTTATTTAGAATCCCAGGAAATTAAAACAAAAATCCGTGTAATTCGTGATTTTTATCAGGCGATGCTGAAAGATGCATTTAACCGCCTAATGAAAGCTTCACTCGTGGGGGAAGTAATTTCTGAAAAGAAAACCTATGCAGATGTTGAGTCTATCAAGACATTTGAAGCTAATTTGCGAGAGTTATTACTATCTGCACCAGCGGGGATGAAACCAACTCTGGCAATCGATCCCGGCTTTAGAACTGGGTGCAAAGTTGCAGTACTCGACCAAACGGGTAAATTCTTAGAATATCAGGCGGTATTTCCCCACCAAGCTGCCGAACAACGCACTAAAGCTGGACAGACTATTAAGAATCTAATTGAAAAGTACAAGATTGAGTTAATTGCCATTGGTAACGGTACAGCTTCCCGTGAAACAGATGAGTTTGTCTTGCAGATATTACATGCAATAGACCGCAAACCAATTAAAGTAATGGTGAATGAGTCTGGTGCATCCATATATTCTGCTAGCAAAGTGGCACTGGAAGAGTTTCCCGATTTAGATATTACTGTGCGTGGTGCGATTAGCATTGGTCGCCGTTTGCAAGATCCCCTGGCGGAACTTGTGAAAATAGATCCCAAATCGATTGGTGTAGGACAATATCAGCATGATGTGGATCAGAAGTTGCTGAAAAAAAAGCTGGATGAAACCGTAGAAAGCTGCGTTAACTATGTTGGTGTCGACTTAAATACTGCTTCTAAGGAACTTTTGACCTTTGTTTCTGGTATTACAGCAGCGGTTGCCAATAATATTGTCGCCTATCGCAACCAGTACGGAGCCTTTAAAAATCGCCGACAACTCTTGAAAGTGCCAAAGTTAGGGCCAAAAGCGTTTGAACAAGCTGCGGGTTTTCTGCGAATTCGTGGCGGTGATAACCCATTAGATAATACAGCAGTGCATCCCGAAAGTTACTCAGTAGTAGAAGCGATCGCATCCGATTTAAGTGTGCCATTAAATCAGGTAACGCAAATTGCTGAAAAACTCAAAAAGACAAATCTGAAGAAATACGTTACCGATAACGTCGGCGAACCCACACTGCGCGACATCCTCGGCGAACTAGAAAAACCGGGTAGAGATCCCCGTGCGGAATTTAAATATGCCACCTTTAAAGAGGGAATTAAGGAAATCACCGACTTGCAGGTAGGAATGGAACTAGAGGGAATCGTGACGAATGTTGCTAACTTTGGTGCATTCGTGGATATTGGCGTGCATCAAGATGGTTTAGTGCATATCTCCCAACTGGCTGACAGATTCGTAGACGATCCCAAGAAAGTGGTTAAAGTCGGACAAGTTGTTAAAGTCAGAATACTGGAAGTCAATGAGAAATTAAAGAGGATTAGTTTGTCAATGAAAGCACTCAAGCAATAGAAAATTTTACACTAAATTGTAGGATTTCACCAAACAGGTAACATAGTGGATACCACCTATATCAAGCCTGTTTCTGTGTTTTTTAATTACGAATAAGTATGACGGTTTATCAAGTACGACTTATTAATCCTGCCATAGGATTAGATCGCACCATCCAAGTACCAGACGATCAATATATCTTGGACATAGCAGAAGAAACTGGCATTCGGCTACCATCTGGGTGCAAACAAGGCGAATGTTCTGCCTGTATCGCCAGACTTATCAGCGGTGAAGTCGATCAAAGCGAACAAAAATTTCTGCGTCCAAGTGAAATACAGGCTGGTTATGTTGTTACTTGTGTAACTTACCCCTTGTCTGATTGCACTTTAGAAACCCATCAAGAACAAGTATTATATAAATCAGCCCTTTACTATAAGCCTGAGTCCGGAAAATCTGAGTAATTTTTGCCCTGTGAGATTAAAATAATCTTAAATTTATAGGGTGCGTTAAACTACTTAATGCACCCTTAAAAACATTGCTTCATAGCACTTGCGAGTAGGGGCGCACAGCTAGCTGTGCATATGATAACCGCTATAGTTATCTCAATGATAGACCTAACGGTAGAAGTAAATTCTATCTTCCAAGAGAGGTTAAAATTTAGCACATTGTTAAAGATGAGATCAGAACTTTCAAATAGAAAATCTCTAGTTATTAGGTAAAAACAATGTTGACTCCATTTTTAACCGCGCTAGCTACAGCTTTGAGCTTGTTAATTGTTGATTTAGTTGTTCCAGATGTTGACATTGCTAATTTTCCCGCGGCTTTGATTGCCGCTTTAGTTATTGGTCTGATTAACGGTTCACTTAAACCAATTCTTTCTACTCTTTCTCTACCACTTAACTTTTTAACATTTGGAGCATTTTCACTCGTCATCAACGGTTTGTGCTTCTGGTTAGCAGCAGCGCTAGTTCCTGGGTTCTCAGTCCACGGAATTCTTGGTTTTCTTCTTGGTCCAGTGATTCTATCTTTTGCTAACACCTTCATTAACAACTACTTTGTTGAAAGAAATCTTTTAACTAGCAGTGGAGATGTAAAAAGCCAAGGTGAATTACCTTCTAGATAAATATCAGCGGGAGTAGAAACGCTAACTCGATCGCGTCTCTACTCCAAATAACATCTCCGAATTAAGATAACTCATTAGATGGATTTCGTAATTCGGTGTTTTCTAGAGAATGTAATTAAACAAAATCACAAATTTGTAACAAAACAACATCATGAAATTAGTTCGTTATATTCTAGGCTTGTTAGTGCCTCCTTTAGGCGTTTTCTTGACAGTTGGAGTTGGGCCAACTTTGATTATTAACGTTTTGCTTACACTCCTAGGTTGGCTTCCGGGTAGTATTCATGCAATTTGGGTTATTGCCAAACATGATGAGCAACTTAGTAGAGAAGGACGTATTTACTAGTACGTAAGATTAATTTTGTTAATGGGTAATTGTCTTGTAACAATTACCCATTTATGATTTTTATAATTCCGCTATTTCTAATCGCTGGGTATATTTGCAAAGGTGAAAGGATTAATTTGAATTCAATTTATCTTCCCAACTAAAATAGGGTGGAAATTGCCCACCCTATTTTCTTGATTCAATTGTATGAAAAAACACGTTTATTTATGAATAGTCTCCCGCTCTTTATCAACAGGTTCCTTATCTTTGAATAAGTCAGCCGCTGTTAAGAGTAACTCCCTCAACGTTTGTTTGATTTGGTGTTCTTTTCTGGCAATGGATGTGCCAGCTTCACTTAGTTTATTTTCTAGCTGCGATCGCTTCTGGTCTACCTGTGTTGCAATAGCTTCTGCTTGGGGACGGGCTTGATTATACCAGTTTTTTGCGTCGTCTAAATAAACTTTGACCTCTTCCGAGCGTCCACCATAACGTGCAGCTAAGTTTGCTCGTACAATAGCTAGTTGTGCTTGCAGTTGAGCGTAACGTTTCTTTAACAAAGAGACTTCTTCACTGTTTTTAATATTGTTGACAGCTGAATCAATTACAGTTTTAGTACCATCTGTTTTTTCTTGACCTGTTTCTTCAATCTCTGCCAAAATTACATCAACATCTTGCTGAAGTTGTTCTTCTTCACTATCAAGTTGAGCTTGTAATTTTTTCAATTCTGATTGAGTTTTGGCAATAGATTCATGTCTTTTCGTATTAACTCCTTCCAATGCTCCTTCGATGGATGCTGTCACATCTTCTTTGATTTCTGTGCCTTTACCTTGTATACTTTCAATCACAGCAGCAACGGCATCTTTGACAAGAGTACGAATTTCGCTGGAGCCTTCTTTAAACTCTGAAGATACCTGAGAAACTGCCGATTTGACAATTTCACGAATTCTTTCAGTTCTTAACTGTCCAGTTTCTTTAACCTGTTTGAGGTCGGTTTGAATTTGCTCTTTGATGTTGTTAGGCATTTTCTACTTGGAATAATTAACTAATTTGGATAAAATTTTCTAGACATGGTGCTATATCAATATTATGGCGTAGACATTTTGTGGTAGGCACTTCCTTTAGATAGAAGATCGCTGGATTTTAGCTTAGTTACTATTATACTTAACTGCTACAACAGGTTATGTGTAATCAGTTGCCTATTCGTGGGATGATAAATATCTGTTGGTAGTAAATGAGAATTAAGTATGTGGCGGGTAAATATCACTTGCTCAAACGATGCATGGAAGCAATATGGTAGTGATTTTAAAACAACGGTAGATAAGTATCAAGCCGATTGTATTGCTTCCAAAAAAATGCCAGATGGAACGCGGATAATGGCATATAAAATTGAAGATGTCAGCGATGCTGAAGCTTTTCAGGAAGATTGTGCAAATTTTGCTGGATTTATAACTGATTTTGAATCTTTGTAGAATTAGCTCTGGTACTCATTTAGTTATGCAAACAGCCACATTGCTTTAGGGAGAAGCTGAGTGAAAAAACTACTAACATTAATATTAGTGGTGCTTTTATTATTCACAAGTACTTTTACTTTGCCTGCAAGTGCAGCAGATACAGTTAACGGCGCAGACATATTTAGCGTTCATTGTGCGGGTTGTCATATCAATGGCGGCAACATTGTCAGGCGAGGTAAGAACTTGAAAAAGAAAGCACTGAAGAAATATGGTATGGATTCAATAGAGGCGATCGCATCCATTGTCACCAATGGTAAAAATAATATGTCAGCCTACAAAGACCGTCTCAGCGAACAGCAAATTCAAGATGTTGCTGCCTACGTTCTTGAGCAAGCTGATAAAAACTGGCGTTAAATAATTAAAAATTAAAAGTTAAAAATATGAATCTACCTATAGAAAGTCGTCTCCAATTTACTCCTGATTTAAACATTTGCCGAATATTAAATGGGATGTGGCAAGTGTCTGGTGGACATGGACGCATTAACTCTAAAGCTGCTATTCAAACTATGTTTAAATATTTGGATGCAGGCTTGACTACTTGGGACTTGGCAGACCATTATGGCCCCGCAGAAGATTTTATTGGCGAATTTCGCCGTCAAATAATAACTAACCGTGGCAAAGAAGCTTTAGCTAACGTGCAAGCTTTTACAAAATGGGTACCTCGTCCCGGCAAAATGACGAAAAAATTGGTCGAGGAAAACATTGATATTTCCCTCAGAAGGATGGATGTTGAATCTTTAGATTTGATGCAATTCCATTGGTGGGAATATCAAGATAAAAATTACCTGGATGCCCTCAAGTATATGGCGGAATTGCAAACTGAGGGAAAAATTAAGCATCTAGCTTTGACTAACTTTGATACCGAACACTTGAAAATTATTACGGAAGCAGGCATTAAAATTGTTTCCAATCAAGTGCAATTTTCGTTAGTTGACCGCCGTCCAGAAGTAAATATGATTCAGTTTTGTCAACAGCATGATATCAAACTTTTTACTTATGGTACAGTTTGCGGCGGTTTGTTATCAGAAAAGTATCTAGATAAATCAGAACCGCGAGGTTTTGACTTGGGTACTGCTAGCTTACGGAAATACAAAAACATGATTGATGCTTGGGGTGGTTGGCAATTATTTCAAGAGTTACTATCTACCCTCAAACAAATTGCTGATAAGCATAAAGTCAGCATCTCTAATGTAGCAGTGCGTTATATCTTGGATAAACCAGCGGTAGGTGGTGTAATAGTTGGTGCAAGACTTGGTGTATCCGAACATATTGAAGATAACGCCAGAGTATTTAATTTTAGTTTAGATAATGACGATCGCGATCGCATCGATGCCATATCTCAAAAATCGCGTAATTTGTATCAAATCATCGGCGATTGTGGCGACGAATATCGGCGATAATAACCAAGATTTGAGGAATTGGATGATAATACGGTGAAGGTTATTGTGGAAACTACTCCTGCAAGCCATGCCGCTAAACTTTGCCTTCGCCCTCAGTCAACAGCAAACCTTTGAACTGCGCTGTAACTATGGTTCCCGTCCCTTGGATAAAGCGGAGTTGGCAGGGCTAATTGATTCGTGCGAACAAAATTACTACACTCAACAAACAGACCGCTTACCTTATCTCACTCAATTGGGACGGCAACTTTATCAATGGCTGGATGGTAAAGAAGGATGGCTGAGAAAGTCGCTGAAGGAAACAGATGAGCAAACGATTTATCTAGATTTGATTCAAACCAGCGAAGCACAGGGGTTGAACCCGGAAACAGAACGGGTAGCGTTGGGATTGGCACATTTGCCTTGGGAATTACTACATGATGGCAGTGGGTTTTTAAGCGAACGCCGGGATATTTCCGTTTTACCAGTGCGTTCTGTGCAGCAGCGTCAAACCCAAGTGATTGGCGTGCAAAATCGCCCGTTGCAGTTGCTGTTTATGGCGACTTCACCGGAAGACTCTAGAGTTGCAACCTTAGCATTTGAGAGAGAAGAAGCCAATATTTTGCAAGCAACTAAGGATCAGCCTTTGGCGTTGATTGTTGAGGAAAGTGGCTCGGTTGCAGAGTTAGCTAATTTGGTGAAATCCTATCCAGAAGACTATTTTGATGTCTTTCACCTCACGGGACACGGGATAATTTACAACCAAAAAGATTACAGCTATTTATTGCCAACAGGTAAAACATTACCAGACAATGCACCTTGCTTCATCACTGAAGATGAAGTGGGGAACATGCAACTTACTACCGTCGATGATTTAGCTAAAGCCTTTCGCGGACGCTGGCCGCGTGTAACTTTTCTCTCTGGTTGTCATACAGGACAGGTTCCTAATAAGGGGACAGTACCCTCGATGGCGCAGGCATTGGTGAAAGCGGGGGCGGGTATAGTGTTAGGCTGGGCGCGTCCGGTGTTTGACCGCACGGGTATTGTAGCAGCACAGGCACTTTATCAAGCTTTGGCGACGGGGGCAACTGTTGAAGCAGCAGTGAAAGTAGCGCAGCAGGAGATGATTGACCAAAAATGCACCGACTGGCATCTGTTGCGGATGTATCGGGATACGCGCCCCATTGCCGAACTAGTGACACCACTGAGAACAAAAAATCGTGAAAAGCTGAAGTTTACAGTACCAGAACAAGAATTTCTTGATGAAAATAATCGAGTTAAAGTTGCCAGTCGATTTGAGTTTGTCGGACGCAGGCGACATTTGCAATGGTGTCTCAAAGCATTGCGGGAAACCAGCGACCAAGTAGGCGTGTTTATTGCTGGGATGGGCGGACTGGGTAAAAGTAGCTTGGCGGCGCGGTTATGTACGCGGGTAGAGGCGCAGCGTCCCAATTTTGTGCGGGTCGTGTTGATTGGCCCTCTAGATGAGATAGGTTTGCTGAATAAGCTTTCTAATAAGTATGAGCGGTTTGCAGATGTACCCGCACTTTTGAACGAACCAAAGGTGTCTCTTAAAGGGCGGTTGCAAAACTTTTTTGCAGCAATAGAAAACGAACACAATCAACCTCTGCTGCTGGTGCTGGATGACTTTGAGCAGAACATCCCCAAAGCTAATATTGAAGATGGCTCATTGCGGATGACGGCAGAGGCTTACGAAATTTCAGAGGCGATTTGTGCGGCATTGGCAGAAAACGCGGCAGAAAGTCGGCTGATTGTCACCTGTCGTTATTTGAAAGCAGACACTTTGCCACCTTATCGCCTACATTTGGAATCTTTAGCAGGGATGAACAGCAGTAATATTGATAAAATCTGCTTTCCTTTAGATAAGGAAGTTAAACAACAGTTAAAAACTCAACGGATTATTGACATTGCCGATGGTAATCCCCGCTTGCTGAAGTGGCTGTTAGAGGTGATTCAGCAACCAGGAATAGCGGCGGATGAACTACTGACTCGACTAGAAGAGACTGAGCAGAAATTCCGCGAAAATATCTTGGCACAAATTCTGCTAGATGCTTTGGAACCAGAAGAACAAAAGTTTCTTGCACGGTTGAGTGTGTTTCATTTACCTGTGACAGAGGAGATTATTGAAGTTCTTACTCCTCAGCCCACAATTTTGGAGATCCCCCCAACCCCCCTTGAAAAGGGGGGCAATGTTTCCGCCTCAATCCCCTTTTTAAGGGGGTCGCCGCAGGCGGGGGGATCTGATACTAATCTTGTTCAAAGGTTAACCAAGTTAACCAGCCTTAGCCTAGTTGAATCTGCCACCACTCACCTCAACCAGCCAGCTAATTACCGGGTGACGACAATTTTAGAACCGTTGCTAGAACTAGTTTTGAATGAGGAAGAATGGCAAGTAACGCGACAGCAAGCAGTAAGGAAAATCCATCAAGCTTGGTGGGACAAATCTAAAGGCGGCATGGAAGCAGAAGTACTGGAAATTGTACGCTTGGGACTGCTGGCGAAAGAGCAAGAAATTGCTGTCAGCATTGGGGATAGGATTGCAACCCATTGGGTGAACGATTCTCGGTTTGTGGAAGCTTTAGAGTTATGTCAGCAAATTCTGGCAGTTTATCAAGACTACCGCATCTTGGGAACCATTGCCCGTGCTGAAGAGGTTTTGGGTTTTGTGCAAGAAGCTGTTGTCCATTATCAGCAAGCCTTAGACCTTTGCCCTGAAGAGGATTTGCAACAAAAAGCCCCTACCCTCAACAACATGGCAGGAGTAATCGCCCAAAAAGGGGACATCACTAGAGCGATCGCACTATGGGAGCAATCTTTGGAAATATCTGAGCAAATTGGCAATGTCAAAGGTAAAGCCGCTACCCTGACCAACATGGCAAGAGTAATCGCCGACCAAGGGGACACACCTAAAGCGATCGCACTATGGGAGCAATCTTTGGAAATATCTGAGCAGATTGGCGATGTCAAAGGTAAAGCCCCTACCCTCAACAACATGGCAGGAGTAATCGCCCAAAAAGGGGACATCACTAGAGCGATCGCACTATGGGAGCAATCTTTGGAAATATTTGAGCAAATTGGCAATGTCAAAGGTAAAGCCGCTACCCTGACCAACATGGCAGGAGTAATCGCCGACCAAGGGGACATCGCCAGAGCGATCGCACTGTACGAGCAATCTTTGGAAATATCTGAGCAGATTGGCGATGTCAAAGTTAAAGCCACTACCCTGGGCAACATGGCACGGAAAATCGCCGACCAAGGAGATATAGCAAGAGCAATTGCACTGTGGGAGCAATCCTTGGAGATATCTGAGCAGATTGGCGATGTCCAAGGTAAAGCCACTACCCTGGGCAACATGGCAGTACAAATCGCCGATCAAGGAGACATACCTAGAGCGAGCGCACTATGGGAGCAATCCTTGGAGATAGATGAGCAGATTGGCGATGTCAAAGGTAAAGCCACTACCCTCAACAACATGGCATACGTAATCGCCCAACAAGGAGACATATCTAGAGCGATCGCTCTCTGGGAGCAATCTTTGGAAATATTTGAGCAGATTGGTGATGTCAAAGATAAAGCCACTACCCTGGCAAATATGGCTTGTGTTGTTGGTGACACGGGAGATAAAGCTAGGCAATTAGAGCTAAATCTGCAAGCTTTTTTGGCATTAGCACAGGTTCGTGCCTATAGTGATTTGGTGACGGTTATGGGTAACTTAGGCGTAGCAGATGAAAGCAACAGTTTGGTTTACCTAGCTCAAGCAATATGGCTGACACTGAGAATTCAAGCCCCCTTAGCAGATACTATTTATCTAATCCGTACTTTATATAATGCAGTACCTCAAGGCGATGAACTAGAAGCTTTGCTAGGGGCAACGGCAATGTACTTTTGCAACTACCGAGGTGAAGGTCATCCGCAGTTAGAGGAACTCCAAGAGCGCAGTTTTAAGATTATATCAGGGGCGGCGGTTGCCCAAGGAATTGAGACGCAGGAAGCGTTTGATAATTGGTTTGTCCAGCAACGGCTCAACGATCCAGAATATTTCCTCCCCCGACTCAATCAACGCCTAGAGGAGATTGTTGGCGATGGGTGGTTGTTTGACCCCAGTCAAATTTAGATAGGGAGACGCGGAGACACGGGGACGCGGGGATGAGGTGATGCGATCGCGTTAATCTTAAATTAATTGCTGACAATGTGCCAAGTTTCTGTAATGAGTCCTCAAAACACATTCACGAGTATCAAAGACTCGTCCGCGAATATCAAAGACTCATCAGCGAGTATCAAAGACTCGTCCGCGAATATCAAAGACTCATCAGCGAGTATCAAAGACTCGTCCGCGAATATCAAAGACTCATCAGCGAGTATCAAAGACTCGTCCGCGAATATCAAAGACTCGTCCGCGAATATCAAAGACTCGTCCGCGAATATCAAAGACTCATCAGCGAGTATCAAAGACTCGTCCGCGAGTATCAAAGACTCATCGGCGAGTATCAAAGACTCGTCCGCGAGTATCAAAGACTCGTCAGCTGTTTGGTAGAATGTGTTAGTGACAGCATAACGTATTAAAAATATCATGGAAAGTGCGTTAGCAACGTAATGCACCTACAAAAGTTACTAATCTACTTCATACATCTGTTTATGCTTGGCTAAAAGCTCTTGATATTTCTCATTTGTCTTTGCTTGTATCCACTTAGCTTTAAATATTGCTGCTGATTCGGCTTTAACTGCGTCTACCTCATAAGGAAGAATTTCTTTTTTGGAGTTTGATGCTTCAGAATTTTGTTTATATTTTCTACCGCTCTTATGATTAGCATAACGGCGAGAGCGAGTATAGCCCATCTGGATAAATTTCCTCGCCATATCTGCGCCGACAAAATCATCTTTCTCTAAATAATCAAGAAAAATCTCGTAGATTTTCTCACTCGACTCTTTGGCAATCTCAGGAGTTTTAAATCGCCAGTAAGGAAGAATTTCTGATTTGTATGGCTCTACTAAAAGTACACCCTGTTCGCCTTTGCCAATGCGATATAGTTCAGGATGTTGGCGAAAATCGATACTTTTAAAGTCTAAAGAATAATCAAAAGCCATGCTCAGTTTTTAATACAGCAACCACATCTAGGTTGTTTGTAACGAACCGCCAAGACGCCAAGAACGCCAAGGAAAAGAGAATTAGTAAATCATTAAGACTTAATATATAAAGAATAAACTCTAAGAAAAAAGTTTAACTTCTATCTGAGTAGGGAAATTTTGTTTTACTATGCTATCTAGCCCGAAATCTGTGAATAATGCCCTTGCACCAGGCGATTTGCGTAAGGTGCATCACATTGCTCTCAACGTCAAGGATATGCAAGCTTCCCGATACTTCTACGGCAATATCTTGGGTTTGCACGAACTCACTGGAGATGAAGTCCCTGCAACTCTGTTAGAACTTGTCGCAGCCGGGAAAGTAGCTAACTTCATTACTCCCGATGGTACAATTTTGGATTTATTTGGTACACCCGATTTAACACCACCAGACCCAGACCCAGAAAAGACTTTCACTAGAGCATATCATCTTGCTTTTGACATCGATCCGCAGTTATTTGAGCAAGCTGTGACAGTGCTGAGAGAAAATAAAATAGCGATCGCTCATGGCCCAGTCACCCGCCCTACTGGTAGAGGTGTGTATTTTTACGATCCAGATGGCTTTATGATTGAAATTCGTTGCGATCCCGTGTAGAAAAGGAAAGAAAATTAATGCAGATATATCAGGTAATCGAAGAAACAATTACAAAACCACCAATTCCTCACGAACCGCACAAGCAATCATTGAAAGCTTGGGCAATGTATTGTTTGCGAGACAAAGGTTTCATGGTCGTTTATGCCCAAAATGCCGACTTTGCTATTGAAACTAAAGGCAAAGACAAGCTGTATTTTAAAGTTTCCAATAGCGCCGAAGATTTAGATAATTCTATTAACTGGATAGTTTGGGATAGTGCAACCAAAAGCGCTAGTCTTATTCCCCAAAAATAAACTGATATTATGTTCGGTTGAAAAATTATAAAACATCATTGCGATCGCAACGAAGTGGAGCAAAGCAATCACAAGTATTTATGCGAACATGATATGATGTCCAAAAGTCGCTTTAACTAAGCTAATCGTCGTCATTCAAATTCATCCTCGTGTCATCAGCTTATCTTCTTTCCGCAGACAACTGCTGCACGAATAATTGATGTTCTGGCGAATTTAATCCCAACTGCAAAACAGCCAGCACCTGCTGCATATTGCCAGCAAGTAAATCTGACATTGACAACCATAAACCAGGAAATACTTGACTTTTGATAATTCCATCTGCATCTACTTCTAAGGAGACATATTCTCCTTTTTGCAGGCTAAACCAATCTAATTTGTTCTCAAATATTTGCCAGATTATGTATTCTTTTACTCCATTACGACCATAGGCTTTTTTCTTGTCATGTAAGTCAATAGCAACACTGCTAGCGGCTATCTCTACTACGAGTTCTGGCGCACCTTCTATGTAATCATCATCGCTAAAACGAGATTGTCCTTTAGCTGTTGGTGCGATTAACAGCACTCCATCTGGTTGTGGTTCATTGTCTGCATCTAAGCGCACTGTAGGCTCAATTCCCAATCTCACACCAGGAGTAGTAATTTGGTAAGTCCACAACCAACTTATTGCTTGACCATGTGGTTCAGCATGACTTTCAAAGCGTAATGGGGATGCCAAGTATGCAACTCCTTCAATTAATTCTGCCTTTTGATGACGGGGCATTGCTTGATAGCGTCGCTCAAATTCGTAGCGAGTGAGGCGATCGCCATTCTCTAAAGGAGGAATTCGCTGCTTGAGTGATAGGTTGACCATGATTTTTTACTCTGGCAAGAAGTCTTACTTTATTATCGCTTGCCACTTAATTACGAATTAGTGTTGGGTTTTTCAAAGACCATCAAATGCTGCTGGGGTAACAGGTTTTTGGTTTCCCGCCAAACTAAACCAACGGCTTGCATTTCTTTGCGTACTTGCTTTTGAGTTATCTTGTGCAGCCGTTTGATCGTAATAAAGGGATTTTCGCCCCGATACTCAACCAGCACTACCCTACCACCTGGTTTCAGCGCTTTTACAATCCCTTGCATAACTTCTTGGGGGTACTCCAATTCATGATAAGCATCCACCATCAGCACCAAATCGATACTAGCAGCTGGAAGGTTGGGGTCAGTTTCGGTTGCTAAGACAGGTTCAACATTGGAGATGTTTTTCTCTTTTTTGAAAAACTCTATAATTTCTAACATTTCTGGCTGAATATCCACAGCAATAACCTTTCCCTCTGTTAGTAATGGTGCGATGCGAAAACTCATGTAACCCGTACCTGCACCGATATCTGCTACTACATCATTGGGTTTCAGGTTGAGAACACCGATCATTTTACTTGGTTGTTCTTCTGCTTCTCGGCTGGGACGTTCTAGCCATCCAGCACCTGTGTGTCCCATGACTTGAGCGATTTCTCTACCCATGTAGTACTTACCGATACCATCTAAACTATGGATAGTCCGTCGTTCGTAGATAGTGGGGGATGGAGAAGCTGCATGTGCTGTAATAGTTGGAGCAAGCAGTAAGCACTCCAGTATCACTAAGAGAATTACTATAATATTTAACTTTTGCTTATAACTCCTAAGAAACACATTCCGTAGCGTTGGAAATAGGGATGAGTTCTAAGCCAAAAGCCTGGGCTTTTTTCTTCAAGTTGTTCAACGTGCGCTCTCGGTACTTTTGCTCGTAGGCATCAAGACCAGGGTCAGTATAGACA
>NZ_JAVRBR020000148.1:0-22942 GCF_034531165.2 Dendronalium sp. ChiSLP03b
GACTGGAAACGAGATAATCTGCTAAAAGCTTTTTCTAGACTGGCTTTAACCTGAAGTTGACATTAATGGGCATTGCGCCACGACTACAGATGTGGATTAAATAGATCAGGACTTACGCACTCAGATCCCCCAACCCCCTTAAAAAGGGGGCTTTAGAAGTTCCCCCCTTTTTAAGGGGGGCTAGGGGGGATCTAGGTTTCAGGCTTCAGTGCGTAACTCCTAATATTTTTTTCATTTACTTAGAGGGCATTGCGGAGTGAAAGTATGAATTAGCCTCACGCAGAGACGCAGTGAACCAGTTTTTCATTTAAATTGTCGTCAAGACACTGCACGTCGAATTTTGTGCCAGATTAAGCCAGCAACAATTAAGCCTAAGCCGACTTGCCAAATAACAGACTCTACCCAGAAAGCCAGGAATAGGCAAGACGCAAAACCTACCCAACCAACCCACACAGGATAAAGTCGCTCAGATGCATTGAGTCGCAGGGAGGCTAAATTGGTAATTGCGTAGTAAATTAAGACGCTAAAGGCACTAAACGACCACGTAGTTTTAACATTGCCTAATAATACTAATAGAGCGATCGCTCCCCCAACTACTATCACTGCCCAGTGTGGAGCTGTCTGCTGTCGATTGAGACGTGCTAAAAATCTGGGAGCATCGGAACGTCGTCCCATTGCCAGTAAGACGCGGGATAAGCCCAAAATTAAGTTCAACAGCACACCCAACATGGCTGTCACTGCACCAATAGCTAAGACTAAGGCAGCGCTTGAACCTCCAACGCTACGAGCTGCCACTTCTAGGGGTGCTGCTTTCGTTTGTCCTACGGAATCACTCAAGACATCTACACCCACAGCCCCAATACCAACTGTTGCCACCGTTATGTACAGCAACATCGTTAGTGTTAGACAGACAATCATCGCTTTCGGTATCGTTTGCCTGGGGGAACGCGCTTCCTCCCCCATGGTGGCAATGCGACCATAACCCGTGTAAGCGACAAACATCAGGGCGCTAGCATGGAGTACCGCTCCTGGGGAACTGGTAAAAAAAGGTGTCAAATTGTCAAGTCCCACCTCAGCAGTACGCGGCAGACAAATCAGGATAAAAAATCCCAAAGACAGCAGCGTTACCGACACAATTACAGTATTGGCAACATGAGAGCGGCGGATACCACTCAATACAATTAGCGTCATTATTACTACAGCCAAGAGAGCTATAGGCACAACCCAATTGGCACTTAAACCGACAATATTCAGCAAGTACCCAGCAAAACCCAAGGCTGCCGTCGCTGCCGAAGCTGTCTTTGCTACCAAAAACATCCAGCCTGCTGTAAAGCCAAAGGCGGGGGTGAGATATTTATACCCATATTCATACGTACCACCACTGACTGCATGATTAGCTGCTAACTGCGCGCTATTGAGTCCGTTGCAGGTAGCGACGATCGCGCCTATTGCCACTGCTAAAATTACCGCAGGCCCAGCAATTCCCGCTGCAATACCAATACTCACAAATACACCCGTACCGACAATCGAACCCAGTCCCATCAGGGTTGCACCAAAAACCCCTAATTCTCTTTGCAGTTGGGGTGGTGAATTGGTAACGGACATTGATTCTCCCTGTATCTAAATTATGGAGGTGTAATGTTCATTGCTGAGGATATCATTACAGACATTGAACATGGCGTATAGAAAAAGACATTTAATGTGCGTTATTTCAAATAGACAGAAAGACGCGGGGACGCGGGGACACGGGGAAAACGAAGACAAGGTAAATAATTCTTCACTTCTGCCTCCTTTAATTCAGCCAATTAACTCAAGTAAAGTTTCTGAAGTTGAGCGAGGATGCCAGTTGAGTTCATTGCAGGCTTTGGTGGCATCTACTCGAACGCAACGGTCGTAAATGTAGTGAACGCGCTCCCGACTAATGGGTGGTTGCCATTTCAACAGCTTTCCTATGGGAGTGAGTAAGTTTCCTGCAAACCTAACCAGAGGTTTTGGAACTTCACGAGGGACTGGAATGCCTGTTTCTTTGGAGATAATCTCAAACATTTCCCGGCTTTTTAGCTCGCCAGCAGAAATGATGTAATGCCCTCCGACAGTACCTTTCTCTGCTGCTAAAATCATCGCCGCGGCTAAATCGTCTACATGCACGATACCAGTAATGCGATCGCCACCTGCCCACACCTTTAATCTTCCTTTAACAAATTGCTGCATCACTGGCCCAAAATGAGGGTCATCTGCACCAAATATTCCTGAAGGCAGAACGCTGACTACAGGAAGCCCATCTTTGGCAAATTTATCTACTAGTTGTTGAGCTTGATACTTTGTGCGATCGTAAGCAGAGGAAAAGTTTTTCTGCGTTCTTCGGAAGGTTTCATTGATAAGTTGACCTTTTGTATCGCCAAATATCCCAATGGTGCTACAGTACACTAATTTGGATATACCAACTGCTTGGGCTACTTCCAGCACCGCCCGCGTACCTTCAACATTCACCCGTTCCATTTCTAGCTCATCGACAATTCCTAGCTCTACATAAGCAGCAGTGTGAAAAACTGTGTCTACACCAGTCATCGCTGTTCTTAATGCATCTCGGTCAGTGATATCGCCGTAAATCAGTTGCACGTTGCGATCGGAAAGACGTGCTAAATTACTAGATTTTCGTACCAGTCCGACAACAGTTGTGCTTTGCTTTTGTAGAGCTTTTACTAAGTGAGAACCTGTAAATCCATTGGCTCCTGTAACTAGTGCCTTCATAAGACTTTTTCGTAAATTCTATAGGTTTTATAAATTTTGCCACCAGCGGCTTCGATTAATTTACGTGAAGGAAAATTATCTTCAAAAACCCAAGAAAGCTCCGCTCTTTTATAGGGTTTGCCTTTTTGTTTTCCACCTTGCATTCCCAAATAAATCAAAGCTAAAGGAACCATTTTTCGCCGATACTCTGGTAGAGAACAAATAGCAATTACGCGTCCGCGATCTATTTGGCGGCGATACCAAAGAAACTTAAGAATTCCCAACCAATTTAATTTTCCATTAACTTGTTTTAGCGGAATGTTGTAATCAGGTAAACCCATCCAAAAGCCGACCATTTCGCCGTTATATTCCGCAACTGGGAATACATCAGGGTCTATCAAATCCCGCAAATCTTTGGCTTCTTCTAAAAATTCTGCCTCGCTGCGTGGTGTTGAACTCCAGTTAGGGGCAAAAGCACGATTAAAAAGCTGATAAATACTTCTGGCATCTCGTTCAAATGCTTCACCTTTCGTTGCAATTGGACGAAAGTTAACACCTGATTTACAAGCAATTCGATAAGCTTTCTCAAATTCTGGTGGTAGAGGTTTATCTAAAGGGAAATCATAAGCATAAGCATCCTTGGCTTTATGCCAATTATCCCGCTCCATAAACTCTGGATAATAAGGTGGATTGTAGGGCATCATCACCATTGGCGGTGAGTCAAATCCATCGACTAAAAATAGACAATTATTGTGGGTAGAAAAATCAATCGGGCCACGAGCTACAGTCATACCTTGCTCTCGCAGCCACTTGCAGGCAGTATCTAGCAAGGCTTGGGCAACAGTAAAATCTTGAATGCATTCAAAAAAGCCAAACAGACCAATATTCTGAGCTTCACGTTCAATCAGGCGTTGATTAACTGCGGCAACAATCCGTCCTACTGGTTGAGAATTTTCTTGAGATACAGCAATAAACTGTTGCAGTTTACCGTAATTCAAGAAGGGATTAGCTGGTGTAAATTGCTTGGCTATGCTGCTTTGGATAGGCGGCACCCAGTAGGAATCTTTGGCATAAATCCGCGCAGGGATATCAAGGAATATTTGATTATCTGCTGTAGATGTAACAGGTCGAATGTCAAATTTGGCTGTTTGAGTAATCACCTGATTTAAAATTTCTGATATAGATTCATATAAGAGATTAACTAACAAGCTGTAATGCTACATGTCTAATCTTAGTAATAATTAATGTTTGATAATGTCTTCTTGACAACTTTCAAAGTTAGAGAAATCATGTCTGCGTAAATAATTTAACATGCATTAAAGTTACATCTGCTAAGTCTTGAGCATGTTTTTGGTATACGAACGATGATTTCTCTATAAGTACTAATCCTCAGATGAATGTAAATGATACCTACAAAAAAGCGACCTTTTTCTCTTCAATAGTCTGAGTTTTCAAATTTGCTTCTTCTGTTGCCAAGAATTGATCCAGTTGCTCTTCGATTTGAGCGCGGACAATTTGGCGGTAATCTACAAAGTGTTCAAAGAGGGCGCAATTAGTTATGTATGATTCCAACACGCCAGGATTATGAGAAATAATTGCAAATAACTGATGCCAGAATTGAAAGCGTGTACTGCGCTTGAATCCTTGTCGCCAACAAACAATCGCCAATGCTCGAATATCCTTGAATTCTGGGATACGGAATTTCTTTTTGTTAGGGCTTGGCTTCATTGCCATGAAATGCCGAAAAACTCGTGCCAGATAGCGATTCGGTTCATACAGTTCCCAAAAGCATCTCACATACTCGCGGGCTAGTTCCTCTAAAGGACGAGTAGGGATAAAATTGGTTAGCGTTGTCTGGTTGATGTTAGCTTCTTCATTTAGCAGACGGTCTTCCTTCTGAAGTCGCTGCCAGAGTGCTGTGTTGGGAAGTGCCTGAAGCATACTGCACATTGCTTGCGGAATAGCAGTCGCTTCCACAAAATCAATGATGCGATCGCCAGCTCCTGTCTTTTCACCATCGAAGCCAATAATAAAACCAGCCATAACGCGCAAACCTGTCCGATTAATTATCTGGACTGATTCCATCAAGGAATGACGGGTATTTTGAAATTTTTGCGTCAACGTCAAACTATCTGTATCCGGTGTCTCAATGCCCAAAAATACGGCGCTAAAGTTGGCAGCAATCATTAAATCCAGCAGTTCCTCATCCTGTGCCAAATCTACTGAGGCTTCAGTTGAGAGGCGGAAGGGATAGCCATGGGCTGCCATCCAAGGGCCAAGTTCGCGCAGCAACAGCTTGACATTGCGCTTGTTACCGATGAAGTTATCATCGACTACAAAAACTGAACGCCGCCAGCCTAGGTCATAAAGAACTTGCAACTCAGCTAATAGCTGCGCGGGTGTTTTGGTACGTGGCTTCCGCCCGTAAAGCACAATAATGTCGCAGAACTCGCACTGAAACGGGCAACCCCGCGAAAACTGTACAGACATATCACTGTAAGCTTCTAAATCCAGCAGGTCATATCTGGGAATCGGTGTGCTAGTGACATCAGGCTTTTCTCCTTTGGCGCTGAATACTCCTTTTGTTTCGCCCCGTTCTAGAGCCTCAACTAACATTGGTAGAGTAATCTCGCCTTCATCCAAAACCAGAAAGTCCACTCCTGCTGCTTCGGCTGCTGTTGGAACAGAAGTTAGGTAAGGGCCACCCGCCACAACTAGTTTGCCTCGGCGTTTGGCCTCGCCGATCGCCTGCAACATATCTGATTTCTGGACAATCATACCGGAAACAATTACCAAATCTGCCCAATTCCAATCCGCTTCCGTTTCAAAGCGCACATTGCGGTCTACTAAGCGAAACTCCCAAGTTTGAGGCAGGATAGCCGCAACTGTAATCATTCCCAAAGGTGGGAATGAAACTTTACGGCCGATGAGTTCCAGGGCTTTGTCAAAAGACCAGAAGGATTTAGGAAAAAGCGGATATAGAAGTAAAACTTTCATGGTCTTATCAATCCTCAAAGCATCTGTGTTGCGATATCTACCTCGCCCGCCCTACTTCGGTTCTGTGCAACCTGACCTTAGTGACCAGTCTGAATACTTGTAGAAGTCGAATCGCTATCCAGGTAATATCAACTTCCCACCACCGCAAACCGTGACGAGCAGAATGTTCAAAAGCATGGTGATTGTTATGCCAACCTTCACCGTAGGTGAGTAGGGCAACCCACCAACAATTGGTTGAGCGATCGCCAGTATCATAAGTTTGGTAGCCAAATTTATGACAAGCACTGTTGACGAAACAAGTGCTGTGAAACCCAACAAACAAGCGTACAAAAATTCCCCAAAGTACGAAAGGTAAGCCGCCTAGCAAATAAAGCAGGATGCCTAAACCTACCTGCATTGTAATGTAGTGGTTGTGGCAGAACTGATAAAACGGATCGTTGGCAATATCTTTGGTCAAGCGAGGAAGTTGTGTTTTTGTGGGGATATCATGCATTAACCAACTAATATGACTCCACCAAAAACCCTGATTAGAGTTATGAGGGTCTGCTTGCTTGTCTGTATGCAAATGATGTGCCCGATGATAGCCTACCCAACCAATAACTCCTCCTTGACCTGCTAGTGTGCCGCAGAAAATTAGAAAATATTCGAGCAATTTGGGAGTTTGCAGACTCCGATGGCTCGCTAAGCGATGGAAGCCCAGAGAAATTCCTAAACTAATTGTCATCCAGTGCAAAAATACTGCTACACCTACCGCAGCCCAACTAAAGTTACTGGGAAAAAGTGCTAGTAAAGCTGTCAAATGAAGCGCACCCGTAAAGAAAATAACATTCCAACGGGGGCGAGGTAAATGAGAAGTTGCAATTGTCATTAAGTCCTGGGCTGGAGACAAATAGAGCTAAAAAGAACTAGCTAAGGAGCGCTTAAGTTGACACTACCATAGGTAAGGATTGGCGCAGGCGATCGCCATACAGCGCTAGAGCATTACCACCTAACAAAAGTTCTAAATGCTCTCGGTCATAATCAGCAACTGTTGCGGCATCTTGAACGCAGTTATGGAGTACGCCATCCCAGTGACCATAATCACCAGAGAAGCAAGCCAGGCGCTTACCGACTTCGCCCATAGCAACGTGAAGATAACCAGGGCCGGGGTCATCTGATTCAAAAGAGGTAAATATCTGACCGCGTTCAAAGTACTCTAAAGGATCTCGGTGACGCAGGTCGTAGTGTTCGTACAAACTCGCATCTTCTATTTTTGTGGGGTCGTGTTGCACATTCCACAATAAATCGAAGAGATTTTTAGCTTGGCTAATCAAGTTGATATTGTTGTGGGTGCCTCTTTCTTGAATCATCAGCTTGGTGAATTCCATCAAGGAAGGGCGATAGGGATTTTTGGGATCGAAGTCACGGATGCGTTTTTCCCAATGTTCGTGAAAGGCATGGGCTAAATCTGGTACCCAACCGCAACCGCCTTCTAAAAAGCCTACCCGCAGTGTGGGAAAGCGCTCGAAGGCTCCATCAAAGACCATACGTGCTAAAGCCAGTTGTTGCTGGTTCCGCTGCACGAAAATGTGGGTCAGGACAAACGTTTCGGTGTGATCGGAAATACCACCCACCATGTAAGAACCAGGGCCACCGTGAATGCCAAGTGAGATGTTGAGGTCTACGGCTGCTTGTAATATTGGGTGAAAGTCAGGATGGCTAATTGTTTTGCAGGTGCGAATTTCTGGAAAAGCTTCTGGTGCTTTGGGATGGGGAATTGGCAAGTTAGGAGCAACGGCTACGCCAATCATGCCAAGTTCATTAACACAACGATGCATCTCAGCAACCGCAGCGTCTACATCCTGTAACGGTAATACACCAATGGGTTTGAGGCGATTATTGTACCCCTTACAATCGTCAGCAATGTAGCTGTTATAGGCGCGACAAAGAGCGATCGCTAAATCTTTATCTAGTAAGCTGGAAAAGACCAAATTCAATGTGCCATAGATCACCTGAACATCAATGCCTTCGGCATCCATATGTTCTATTCGCACTTTATTGAACATTGCCCCCAAAGTTGTATCTGGATGCAAGTTGCGAAAGCCGCCTTTCCCCATGCCCTGCGGTTGAGGAAACATCCGCATAAAGTCATTTTTACCGGTTGCCGGATTGAAGTCGATGATGCGCGCCCGTTGATCTCCTAGGCTGTCAATTACTAGACCGATGCGATCGCGATACTCCGGTTCTAGATAATCCCGCATTACCAAGGGATTTTCTAACTTATGAGCATCAGCATCAACTACTAGTATGCCTTGATACATAAATTCTACTCCTGAAAATTTTTATAGCGTTCAGTTATCAGTTAAACTTCTCTACCACTTGGCAAGTTTTTTTGCAGAGAACTGATTCCTGAAGCTGTTTTTTGCTTGAAGTGTTCCCAGACTTGGCGCAGACCAAACCAGTTCTCAAAAGACCACGACATTGAGACTAAGATGGTGATTCCCGGATATTTGACAAAGGCGGGTTCATTTTTCTCGAAGACTGCATGTCCGCCTAGGGCAAAAACTTGGGTCAGCACCAAGCAAACGAGTGTAAGTCGCCAATCGTAGAACAAAAAAACAGCAGCCGCGATCGCCAGCACATTGGTTAAGTGATGCAAAATCTGATTGATCGGATGTTGATGACTGGCAACAAAATGGGCTTTTGCCTCTTGAAAGTAATTCAAATTGGTTTTTCTCCAACTGCACCTAATGAGGATAATTAGCAGCATTTCCGGAACAGTATCACTAAGTTTTTAGTGATAGTGCTATTAGAAACAAAAGTTTTTATGTTGTGGTAATAGTTTACCACCACCGGAGTTGTAAATAACCCCGTTCGGGTCGCGTCAGTTCTTCTTGTGTCAACCATTCTACAAGTTTATATGTGCCAAAGACCCGATCCCACCAGTCTACGGCTAAACCAAAGTTGTGATGCCACATTCCATACTTGTGGTGTACGTAGTGAACGGGCATTTTCATCCAGAAGCATTTGGTTGGGTTATCGTGCTGTAGCTGATGGGCATAAGCTGAAAATGCAGCATAAACTAGTCCACCTAGGAACCAACCAATTCCCGCTTCCCAAGAGAAGAAGAACATCAAAGCCATTACTAAAAAGCTGCCTCTGATGTAGTCTCGAAATTCCCACAGCACTCCTTGTCCTTCATTACGGCGATGATGGTCTCGGTGACGTTCGCCAATGCGCTGTGATAAGTGCATCAAGCGATGTAGCCAGTATTCCACTAAACTTGCTAAGACAAATGCTAAGGCAAAACAGGCGATTCCCATAGAAAGCTTCGCTAACAGAAGCACGAATCCTCCTCCGTACAGTTTTTCAAATTTAATCTATCACTATTTACAACTGTTGCTACAAACAGTTCTCAATTAATGTAAATTCACTACATACGTAGCATCAGCTTTTTAATCTTCGTAGTTACAAGCTTTGATTTTGCAAAACCTCAATGACAAATTTTTTAGTTTCACTGTTGACCACTGTTGCTAGACAAGTCAAGGATAATTTCGTTCATAAAACCCGTCAAACCGATGCGGTGCAGGAGCAGTTTTTACGCAAACTTTTACGAGCTTATCAAAATACTGAATTTGGCCGCGAATATGGATTGAGTGATATTAAAACTATCGAGCAATTTCAAAAGCAGATTCCGATTCTACCTTATAGCAGCTATGAATCTTATACCGAACGCATTGCTCGCGGGGAAACAAACATTCTGACAGCCGATCCGGTTGTGTATCTAGCCGTAACCAGTGGTTCCACAGGGAAAAAGAAAACGATCCCGACCACGAGGCGATCGCAAAATGTTGTCCGAGCAGCTACTCTCACCAGTATTGGTTTTTTAAGTGAGGCACTCGCTAGACAAAAACTCCAGTTTGGCAAACTATTAGTAACTAACTCAGTAGAACTGGGGGGACGCACAAGCGGTGGTATAAGTTACGGCCCTGCTAGCACTGGTGTCCTTCGCATGGATAAGCGACTTTATAAGCAATTCTTTGCCAATCCTTACGAAACTCTACAGCCTGGGGATAGCCTAACCCGCCACTATGTTTGTTTGCTATTTGCCTTGCGTGAGGTGTCAATGCGAGGAATGATAGCGAATTTTCCCATGCTCATCCTGCGAACGAGCAACTATTTAGAGCGCTATGGTTCAGATTTGATTCGGGATTTAGAGCAAGGAACTATCGCACCTTGGTTAGAACTCAAACCAGAAATTCGCGCTCTTTTAGAGCAACAATGGTCAGCATCTCCGAAGCGAGCCGCTCAATTACAAGCAATTTTGAAGTCAGAAGGCCGACTGACTCCTAAACTCGTATGGCCGAATCTTGCCTTTATCGCCGCTGCACGGGGAGGAACATCGGATTTTTATTTTGAGCGATTTCCAAGCTACTTTGGCGATACTCCCATATTTGGGGCGGCTTATTCATCGGCAGAAGGTATGTTTAGCATTTACCCTGATGTCAACCAGGATGGCAGCGTCTTGGCGATTGAAAGTAGTTTTTTTGAGTTCATTCCAGAAGGCCAATGGGAGGCAGAACATCCCAAAACTCTACTAGCTACTGAAGTTCAGCCAGGAAAACTTTACCGCATCTTGATGACTAACTATAATGGCTTCTATCGTTACGATATTGGCGATGTCGTTGAAGTTGTGGGTTTTTACGAACAGGCTCCCTTGATAGTATTTCGCTACCGTCGAGGTGGATTGCTGTCTTCTACTTCTGAGAAGACAACTGAATTTCACGCTACACAAGTGATGCAAGCCCTACAACAAGAATTTGGCTTACCTTTGGAGGATTTTTGTATCACTTTGTCTGAGAATGAGTTCCCCGCTCACTATTTAGTAAATATTGAACTCGCCCCCGGACAGGCACTCAACAATCCTCAAGCTTTTTTAGCTAGCTTTGACAACAAGCTCAAGCAAATAAATTTATACTACGGTTCCAAGCGCCCAGATCAGGTGCCTGCTCCCCGATTGCGAATTTTAGAGGTGGGAAGCTTTGCGATCGTCCGCCAACGGCAGTTGCAAAGGGGAATGCCTGATTCTCAACTGAAATTTCCTCACATCAGCGAAGACCGAAATTTTCTTGCAGGACTAAGGGTCGAGCAAGAAGTTAGGCTTCCGGAGGACTTGGTTTAACTAATAAAGTTGTTGTAGCAACTAGGATTAGCAACAGCCCTGCCATTAAAGATATACTTGCTGCTGTGTAAAATACCGATTCTAGACCGCTATGAGTGAGTACTACCCCAAGTAGTATGGGACAAAAGAACTGTCCTAAAAAGCCTGCGCCTGTTCCCGCAGCTAACACGCTCGATCGCAGTTTTGCTGGAGCTACGTTAGCAAGAGCGCTGTAGAGATTGGGTACAACAATGCCAAATCCAACACCAAAAAGCACCGCTGTCAATATAATCAAATTGATTTGACTCAGTAATGGGATTGTTCCCAAAGTCACCGCCATCAATCCGAAGCCGATTGCTGTAGAACGCTCTACACCTATATTTTTAGCGAGCTGACTTGCTCCAAATGCCGATACACCCGCAGCACCGATTGCCCTTGATGCCAGAACCACACCGTTGAGCATGGTTCCAGCGCCAATCTTTATTTTCAGATAGAGCGGTGCGTAGATAACTACGCAAGACATGGCAATTGATGCCAAACTTAGAGTGAGTAATAACCACAGTACATAAGGATGGCCTAAAACTTGGCGCAACTTTTGGGGTGGTTCCACTGTTTTCGCTTGCGTCTGTAGCGATCGATTTTTGCGGAAAATTGAGGCTGTAATGAAAGCTAGCGGCAAGCCCAATCCGTAGAGATAGAAGGTAAATTGCCAGTGAGTTGCACCTACCCAGCCACCCAGTAGGGGAAAGAGAATACCAGCAATTGTTAGGGCACTAGTTGCTTGACCCAAAGCTTGCGATCGCGCTTCCCCTTCATACATACTTGCCAGCAAGCCTAGACTAGCCGCTGCAATTCCACCACTGGCAGCGCCAAGCAATGCCCGCGTCATTAATAAAGGCCAAAAGCTTTCCATGAAAGCTCCCGCAATCCCAACCAAGGCGTAGACGAGTAGCGAGGGGATCAAGACGCGTAACCTGCCAACCCGATCTGCCAAGATGCCTAACAGGGGGCTGAATAAGGCTATAGTTAAGCAATGCATATTCACCAGGATGCCTGCTAACCCAGGATCGAGGCGAAGTTGTTGCACCATTTCTGGCAAAATCGGAGCTACAACGCCCCCTACCATTGTGGTGAGAGAGCCTACCAAAAGCAGCACTAACAGCTTGAGATCGCGTATCATCTATGAGACACCTGAAACATTCGGCAACTAAAACCTAGGTAGACAAGTCACCATTAGTGAAAAGCCTTTGTAATGCCTGCATTTATGCTGACAAGATGATTGACTTAAGAAATACTGTAAGTTTAAGTATTATAACAGAGACAGGCAATAGAAGTTCGAGCAAATGGAACTAGCCACGACCTTAAAAAGCCAGAAAGTTCAGAACCATGTCCGCGAGGTAGGTATTAACCCGAATTACTGGTATGCAGTTGGTTGGGCAAGCCAACTCCAAGTGGGCGAGATTGTGTCAGTGATGATTTGGCAGCAGGCGATCGCTGTTTACCGGGATGCCAACGGTCAACTTCATGCGTTGGAGGATGCTTGTCCCCATAAGGGTGTAGCACTGCACAAGGGCAAAGTCCAAGGTTGTCACTTGGCTTGTCCTTATCATGGTTGGGAATTTAATGGCAGTGGAGATTGCGTCAGTATTCCTTATCTAGCTAAAGAACAGAAGCTACCACGCGCCCAAGCCCGCAGTTATCCAATTCAAGAAAAATATAATATCATTTGGATTTTTCCTGGAGATCCCACCCTAGCGATCGCACAAGAGCCACCCTGCATACCAGAATTTGACCAACCTGAGTTGCTAATGGTACCGATTAGTGCCCACTTTCAGGCACATTTTTCGATATGCAATGAGAACACCATGGACGTGTTTCATGGTTTTTTGCACCAAAACTTGCAAGGTTGGTTCGATCCAGTTTTATTGAGTTTGAAAGAAACAGAATCAGCGGTTTCGGCTGAATATGCAGTTTCCTATAAAGGTCGCATGGCGCAATTTTTAGGTTTGAGCGATCGCGCTGATGAAGTGACAACTTTACCTGTATGCGTGCAATATCGCTACCCTCACTATTACACTTCTTTACAGGGAGTTTCCAGTTTATACTTAATGCGACTACCAGTAAGTCCTACCGAAAGTCGGTCTTTTGCCTTGTTCTTTTTCAAAGTTCGCCTACCCATATGGATACTTAACCCCCTAAAACCACTGCTACGAGCAATGCTTTTGCGCTTTGTGTTGCCAAAATTTTTAGCCCAAGATATTGAAATGATCGAGAGCGAACAGCAGACCTATCTAGCTAATCCTCAACGTCGTTATGTCGAAATCAACCCGGCAATTATAGCCATCCAGCGATTAATTATCCGGCAGTATGAACAATTTATGCAACAATCAAGTCAATCACAACCGAATGGAAACTAAAACTTAAAAAATACCTCTAACTCTGTTGGCGATCGCCTCTTTTCAAACTGAATCTAACTAAAAGAAATCGAATCAAATGAAGCTAACTGTATTAGCGCCTCCCATAACAAATCCATTGCATAACCATTATCAGGATGTAATTAAATGTCCCGGCTCACAAGCAAAATGTATTAATAAACACTATTAGCTCTGATTTTATGTAGCTTTTTATGATAGCTGCATAACGAATATAGAATCCGCAAAAGTATGCTTTTGAGGCAAAGGCGAGAAGCCATCTCAGAGAAGGTGACAGGAGTAAACTTGTGAAAATTATCAAAGAATATGTCCAACGCTGGTACGAGAGTGGACTCGATCCAGATGAGTATATTTGTCTGCAAAAACAAGGTAATTTAGTTGAGATAGAAGAAGCAACAACTGGCGAGCGCCGAACAGTTCTTAACTTTTGTACGAATGATGTTTTAGGGCTAGTTCAAGAAGAAGCTGTCAAGCAAGCTGCTATTGATGCAATTCTCAAGTATGGAACGTCTAACAGTTCCTGCTCAGTCTTGAGTGGTCGTATTGACCTGCACCAACAACTAGAAGATGAGATTTCCGCTTTTAAGCATTTGCCCCATACCCAGCTATTCATGAATGCCTGGATGGCAATGCAAGCCTTAATGGATGCTTTCTGTCACTTGGCAATCCCAGTACCAGGATTTCAGCATACCCAAGAGACTTTGATTCTCACTGATGTCCTGAATCATGGCTGTATTGTCTCTGCTGTTGTCAATGCTGGAACTCGTTCTGGTAAGGTATTTGGTCATAGCCCTCGCGTCCGAGTCAAAGCATACCGTCATTGTGATGTCGCAGATTTAGCTCGCAAACTGCATCGGTATGCGCGACCCAACGATCGCATTATGGTAATCTCGGATGCAGTCTTCTCAATGGACGGCGATATTGCACCCCTACCACAGATGTTGGATGTGCTGCACAATTACGAAGGCAGCGTACTCGTGATGGATGAGGCTCATGCTAGTGGGGCAATTGGCGCAACTGGTAGAGGGATTTACGAACATTTTGGTATTTTACCCTCTGATGCCATTGCGCGGGGCGTAGTGCCCTTGATTATGACAACTTTCTCTAAGTTTGCCGCCTCAGCCGGAGCTGCCATCAGTACCCATGTTGCAGAGTTGAAACCACTATTGAATGTTTCTCCGACTTCAATTGGCACAATTTCTTTGCCACCACCACTGACTGCTGCGGCCTTGGAGAGTATTCGTCAAGTTCGCAAATATCCCGAACAAGTAAAAAGACTTCAGGATAATACGCGGTATTTGCGATCGTGTCTAACCGATCGTGGTTTTGTGGCGATTGGCGAAACCAATGTTGTGCCAGTGATTTTACCGCCAGAAATCAATCCCAAGATGTTTGCTAGACAAATCATGGAAGACCACGGTATTTGGGTATCTCCAATTTGGTTTATTGCTAAACCCAGGATTCGGATTACAGTCAATGCTCTTCATACGCGAGAAGATATGGAGCGTTTGGTTACAGGAATGGTAGCAACTCGCAACTTATTGTACAAACCAACAATTAGTGCATAGCTAGCTTGAAAAAGGCAGGAGGTGAAGCAGTGCGGTCTTGGGGGTTTCCCCCATGAGCAACTGCTGTTAGCGCAGCGTTAGCGACGTTAGGAGCGTCACCCGAAGGGCAGATGGCAGATGGCAGAAGGAAAGAAAAGTTTTTCATCTGTCTTGGTGTACATAGTTAATGATGGCTACTTTGTAATTGTTGACTGATAACTATTAACTGTATCAATCTATATTCTGACTTCTAACTCCTGTACGGGCGCAAGACCTTGCGCCCGTAATGAACGGCAGTTTCTTCAGGCCTATTCGACTTTTACACCTTTCCAGAATGCGACATATCCCTCAATGTTCTTAGCTTTTTCCTTAGTGCTGGGATAGTACCAAGCCGCATCTTTGTTGACTTGACCATCAACATCGATACTGTAGTAACTGGCAACGCCTTTCCACGGACAAGTAGTGTGGGTATTACTTTCTTGAAAATACTGCTTGTTAATGGCATCAGCAGGAAAATAATGGTTGCCTTCCACAACTACGGTGTCATCGCTTTCGGCTAAAACTGCGCCATTCCAAATTGCTTTCGGCATAAATGATTTTGTGAATAAAGTTTACATATAACATTTTGACATTTCTAAGTGAAGGCAGAAGGCAGGAGGCAGAGAGAAGTGCGGTCTTGGGCTTTGCCCCTTCGGGTTCAGCAGTTCGGACTCGACGGGAACCGCCAAGATTCCGACTGCCTCACCAAGTGGAGCAACTTCGGAGAGGCAGAAGGGAAAAACCAGTTGATGACAGGGTTTCACAGGTTGACATTTAATATTTAATTATGTCCACCTCCACCTACTTATAGCTTTCTATAGCTTTCTGCTTTGGGGATTCTAATTAGTGCCAAGCTTTTGCGAAAGGGTATGTGTGAAAATTGAAGTAATTTCTACATCTACCTAGTTTGTAGTGAATTTATGGTATCTGTGACGCTGACGGCTGTTGTAACTGCGATCGCCTCTATACTTTGGACTAAAGCACAAGAGAAAATCGGCGAAAATTTTGGCGATACTGTATGGACGCAAAGTGGCAAGTTAATCGAAAAGCTTCAACAGAAGAATAAGTCATTTGAGCATGAGGGGTTTGGGATTGCTTCACTTTCTACCCTACGAGTTATCCGAAGGAGTAGGTGATGACTGTAACGGTTGAAGGGAAAACGCAAGGTGAAGAAACCTTCTCCAAGACAAATGAGACTACCTTGAGATGAGTAGGAAGCGACTGACGAAGAAATAGAAAAAGTGGCATCGCAGTTTATTTTTGCTAATTGTTACAACCCGCAAGTTGCTAGCAGCGTACTACAAGCAAAACAACATTGTCTCTTTTTTGCCCGGAAAGCCACAGTGCCAGGTAAGGTCAACGTAGAAACCGCAAGGCTTCGTGGAAAATGACTAGTTTGTGAAGATTCACAATTTTCTGTAAGCCTTATATGTTACAGTTACCAAGTCTGGACACGAGAGAAGAGATTCCCTTCTCCCCTAAGTTTTCCAACCTAAACTTCACCCAGTGTTGTGCCCTAAAAGGGAGGTGACCTTTAGGAGCATTAGTGCCATATTCTATATCTTCCTTGCTTACCCAACCACCTAAGAACCATTTTCCCGATATTTGCCATCCTACACGAGTGTAGAAAACATTCCACTTTCGTCCTACTTCTAGCCAGATTTTCTTCTGCACACTAAAGCCATGTCTTCCGTTGCTGTATTTTACCCACAATTGGTCAATCGTGCGTAAGTCAGTGCAGGGAAATTTTTCAATTGAATCGATATCAAGCCAGCCTTCTTTTTCTCTGCGAGCAGCTTTTAGCATCACTGCTCGAGTTTCTTCATCCGCTTCTTTCCACTCTCCAGCTTTGAGTAAATCGCGCAACCGCCCATAGTCTACACCTTTATCAGAGGCTAATCCATTATTTGGTTTTTGGTGAATTTGTAAATCCTTGGCTTCCTCAAGAAAAGCATCAACATCAAAGGCTACAACTTCCTTTTTTTGCAGTTTCTCCAATTCTTTCGCTTCCTCAAGAAAAGCATCAACATCAAAGGCTACAACTTCCTTTTGTGCTTTTTTAGTAGATTTGATCTCTAACTCAATCGACGCTACATCCTCATCTCTAAGACCTAAAATATCTTGCTGGTAATCCTTAAGTATCCTCAGAGTATGTTCATCCAGAGGATATTTTTGCTCGACAGCCTTTGCAAAAGCTTGTTTATAGCTTTCTAAGTTTGCAAACCGTCTACGGAAAGGTTTTAGGACTTCGGTTTCTATTTGCTCGGCTTCTTCATCTGTGAGTCCAAATATTTTCCGTTTTGGCTTTAAGACTAAGAAAGCAAATTCATCAAGTTCACCATTTTGAGCATATTGTTCAACTAGCTTGCGATACTCTGCCTTTGGATTCTTTGGGGCATAAGCCAGTAAAATATTGTATCCTTCCTTATCCAGAATGATTTCTGGTGTCATCTTAGGCTTCACTGCTTGAACTTTTGCCTTAGCGTAAGCGTGCAGTTCCTGTACATGAATATTGCCATCATTGTCTGTGTCTGCTGCGCCTGTCTCAATTCCCTCAACTAAATACTGAGTGTAGAGCGAAAGTATTGAACCTTCTTGTTCAAACGAAGTTTGAGTTGCACTTGAAGACGTGAGAACAACTCGTCCCTCCGCGCCTAACTGCTTTTTGAGATCTACATCCACACTTTTTGTTCGCCAACCTTGAACGATCGCACCACTGTAGCAAGCATCTAAAATTAAAACTTGCCGTCTAGCATAGCAATTGTTTGATTGTCCTTGGATGAAATTTGCGTCTACAGCAGTAGCTTCAAAATCGTCTTTAGCTGTATTTCGAGTCGCTAAATAGAGATGATCTTGATCGTTAGTAATACCATGACCAGAGAAAAAGAATAATACTAAGTCGTCTTTAGAAGCTCCTTTAAACAACTTTTGAATTGCTTTTCGCATGGTGATGGCATCAGGATTCAGCAGCCGTTCAACCTGCTCAAAACCTCCCAGATTTGGGTGTTGTAAAACTCGTTGTATAGCTTCCACATCATTGAGTGCAGATGACAGAGGAGGGATACCTTCACCGTACTCACTGACTCCAATCAGCAGCGCTATCTTCTTAGCCATTTTTGCCGTCACCCATTGCAGCCAAAAGGTCTTTTACTATTCTCTCACTCTCTAATAGCTCTCGTTGGCTTTTTGCTTCAATGTTGACTTCTTTATCTCCAACTTTGACACTAATTTTCATCGGCTTGTCACCCAGGCGATCGCCCAAAAAGCTTAAAAAACCTTTGACGTTCTTTAGATTCACCTCAGCCGTCAGCACTCCTATCAAAGTGGCAAACCCTGGCTTGCTTCCCGCTTCTGGGTTCAAATCTTCGGCGCGATCAGCCTTCTCTACCTCATCCAGATCACGAATTTCCCACAGCAGCTTGCTAGCTATTTTTTGCCGTCTTTCATCATCAAACTCTGGATCGTCAACGGCAAAAGTAAATTTAATAGTTGGTTCGCCTGTCATCGTCAACTCCAAAGTCGCGTTATATATATGGGAATACACTACACCTTAAAATTCTACGATTTAGTATAAAAAAAAGATAGTTTACAGAAGATGTTCAAGTAAAAAATGTTGCTTTTTCACAAAAGTCGATTTGCGAGGGTAAAAACTTTAAAGGATTCTTCGGCGTTTGATTATAACTACTATAATATTTTCTGGAAATGTGTCCAGAATATGCATTACTTAGATTTTTGTCAAGCTTCGATCAGTCTAATGTTGCTACTCGTGCAATGCAAAGCTTAAAGAGAATCCTCTTCACAAGAATAATTTAAGTACTTTTGCAGCAGCTACGTTACAGATAAAGTTCTCGTGGTAACAACAGCTTGTCCATTTGTTACCAACACAATTTGTTTCGTTACGAATGCTTATCCGTTAGTAACGAAAACTTGTTCGTTCATTAACAACACAACTTGTTTGTTTCAGAATGCTAATCCATTAGTAACAAAAACTTGTTTGTTCATTAACAACACAACTTGTTTCGTTACGAATGCTTATCTATCCGTGGCAAATCTTATGTTGTCGTTACCACAGCTTAAGCACAACTTATCAATCAACTTGTGTCGTTACCACAGCTTGTTTATTTGTGGCAAATGCTTATGTTGTGGTTACTACAGCTTAAGCAAATCTTATAAATGATGCGTAACAAAACTTGGAACGCTGTAAAGGTCATACTAATTAGTGAAGGCGATCGCATTCAAAAACATGAAAGCAATTGAAGTTAAAGGAACTGTCAATGAACTGGGTCAACTTTCTTTAGATGAACCGTTGACTTTGGCAAAACACAGCCGCGTTCGGGTAATTGTACTCATAGCGGAAGAGAATGAGGAGGATGAGGAAGTTGCCGAGTCTGCAAGCGAAAGTTTTCGTCAGGGTTGGCACGATGCTATGAGCGGAAATATTATACCTATTTCTCAACTGTAATTTCTAGCTTGTTCAAATTGGTCAATAGCTTCAATGTCATCTGAAATCTGGACACATTCTTCTAATAAAGCAATATTTAGTTCTGGCAATAATTCACTTGAGGTAATCTCTTCATAGCCGTAGGTATCTAATAACTCAGATGGTGTTTGTTCCCGTAAATGGTAAAGTCTGAGTCGATTAAATTGCCAAATCCAAACTTCAGTAACTCCTAAGCGGCGATAAATTTCTAATTTATCAATACTCCCACTGGTAATGTTCACCTCTATAGCTAAGTCTGGGATATTTTTCTTCTCGCCAATGCAGTAACATTCATCTGGCTCAACCCCAGCTTGCTTGAGTTGTTTTTTAATAGTTGAACTCCCCATTGGACTGAATCTAATTCGCTTTGAGTAGAGATAGCGTTCTATCAGAATAGCCAAACATTTTTTAATATTTTCATGTCTGATAGACGGTGACACAATTTCTAAAATTCCATCTAAATAGGTAACACGGTAATGAGAGTTATCTTCTAGTTTGGCTAACAGTCCTTCATACATTTGCCAACTTACACCATTCGTGACAAACTTTTCTTCTGGGTCATCAATTTGTGCAAGTTCTGAATCGTCTAAGAGTTCTTTCAGGCTGGTGACCATTATTTTTTGTCTCCTAGTAAAGTTGTGCTAGTTTCTTTAGGTCATGCCTAAATTATTTTAGCTGAGAGATTAACTCACCTAGAAGCGCAGAGAGGATGTAGTAAATCATTTGTGCTTTTATAATGCTGGTATCTTCATCACTACCCACGCAGAACGCACCCAAAAAAGCGATCGCTATGCTTCAGTATCCCAATCTCGAACAAGCGCTAAAATATCACTTCGGTTACGACAGGTTCCGCCCTGGACAGCGTCAAATTATTGAAGATGCGCTGCAAAATCGAGATTTACTGGTAGTGATGCCGACAGGTGGGGGTAAATCTTTATGCTTTCAGTTACCAGCGCTGATTAAAAAAGGCTTAACGGTGGTGGTATCGCCGTTAATTGCTTTAATGCAAGACCAAGTGGAAGCACTGCGAAATAATAATATTAGCGCCACATTTCTCAATAGTAGTTTGAATGCTTATAAAGTGCGATCGCGTGAAGATGCCATCCTCAGCGGTAAGGTTAGATTACTTTACGTCGCCCCTGAACGTCTCCTCAGCGAAAGATTTCTGCCATTTCTGGATTTAGTACATCACCAAGTCGGCATTTCTACTTTTGCCATTGATGAAGCGCACTGTGTCTCTGAATGGGGACACGACTTTCGCCCAGAATATCGCCAGTTGAAATCTCTGCGGAAACGCTACTTGGATGTCCCCACTATTGCCCTCACCGCCACAGCAACAGATCGCGTTCGTTCTGATATCATCCAACAACTAGGGCTAAAGCAACCTAGTATTCACCTTGCTAGTTTCAACCGTCAAAATCTTTATTACGAAGTCCGTGCTAAAAGCAAACAAGCTTACGCTGAATTATTAGAACTGATTCGAGATCGCGAAGGTTCGGCAATTATTTATTGTTTAACGCGCAAAAAAGTTGATGAACTCACGTTTAAACTGCAAAATGATAAAATTTCCGCTTTGCCTTATCATGCTGGGTTAAGTGATGAAGAACGCACAACAAATCAAACTCGATTTATTCGCGATGATGTGCGTGTGATGGTGGCAACAATTGCCTTTGGGATGGGAATTAATAAGCCAGATGTGCGGTTAGTAGTTCACTTTGATTTACCGCGTAATTTGGAAAGTTATTATCAAGAATCAGGTAGAGCGGGAAGGGATAGTGAGCCTTCGCGTTGTACACTGTTTTTTAGTTTTAGTGATATTAAAACCATTGAATGGAGTATTAATCAAAAAACTGACCCCCAAGAACAATTGATTGCCAAGCAACAACTGCGGCAGGTAATTGACTATGCTGAAGGTACAGACTGCCGACGTACAATTCAACTTGGTTATTTTGGGGAACGTTTTGCAGGAAATTGCGGTAACTGTGACAATTGCCGTCATCCAAAACCAGTGCAAGATTGGACAATCGAAGCGATGAAATTTCTATCTTGTGTGGCGCGGTGTAAAGAAAGATTTGGGATGCTGCACATTATTGATGTGCTGCGGGGATCAAAAAACCAGAAAATTAGCCAATACGAACACGACAAACTTTCTACCTATGGCATTGGTAAAGATAAAAGTTTAGATGAGTGGCGAATGTTGGGGCGTTCTCTCTTACATCAAGGGTTACTAGAACAAACTAGCGATGGTTACTCTGTTTTGAAACTAAATGCCCTAAGTTGGCAGGTAATGCGGCGACAGCGTACAGTTTCGCTGGCGGTTCCCGTAGTACAAAAGATTAGTTGGGAAGAAGGAAGCGAAAAAGCTGTAGAGGCAGAAATATTATTACAGAGGTTGCGATCGCTCCGCAAGCAACTTGCTGATGAACAGTCTGTGCCACCTTACGTTGTCTTTCCAGATTCTACCTTGAAATTAATGGCGCAAGTACAACCTCAAACCTTAAGCGAGTTTGGTAAACTCTCTGGCGTAGGAAGTCACAAACTTACTCAATATGGCAATAAATTCCTTGCAGAAATCAAAGGCTATCGGCAAGAACAAGGTTTACCAGAACAGCAGGATAGTTCCACAGCCTTTAAAAATTTACCTACTGACACTGAATTAACGACATTAAAGTTGCATCAACAAGGCTTAAGCATTGCCGAAATTGCCCAAAAACGCAACCTCAGCCCTTCTACAATTTTCAATCACCTTTCAAAGCTAATTGATAAAAAACAGCCTGTAGATTTAAATCAATTAGTGCCAATCGAACATCAACAAAAAATTTGGCAAGTTTTTGAAGTTCTCGGTGATATCTCCCTCACACCAATTAAAGAACAACTTGGTGAAAGCTATACCTTTGATGAAATTCGCTTAGTACGGGAAAAGTGGCGGCGTGAAAATCGTAAGTGATTTTATGTTCGTAATTTAAATTTTGTAAAAGCGATCGCCCTGCACCACAAAAATAACTATTTCTCCTCATCAGGGCGATATCTAACGATTAGACACTGTATGTTTGCGCCTTATCAAGCAGCATCTACTAAACTAGGAATTTCAGAACTGGACTCTTGTGATGTTACGGCGGACTGCGATGATTTAATAGCTTTAGCTTTGGCAGCTAGAACTACAGATAGCAGTTTGGGTAAAGCCAGACAGGCAAGAGTATTTAGTAGCGTCAGTAATATACTATCTGTCAAACTCATATATCACCATCTCCATTTAAAATTCGTACTTCCCATATAGTTAGTTTGAATCAAAATGAGTGCTATTGGTTACATATAAAATTTTGATTTTCTTTTCTGGTATATAAGTTAGACAAATATATATTTATTCTGATAGAAACTATTTATTTACGTATATGCATAAAGATATATAGGACTTGTATTTGATTTTTAAAATATACGTAGTGGCGTGTCAAGGCTAAAGTAGTGCAATAGAAAAATTCGATTATGTGTCTAAACTTCAATTTTTCAGAGATTTTTAATGCAACATTTTAGCCTTGCCATGCCACTACTGGCATGGCAAGGCTAAAATAGTGCAATA